>JAGVUH010000380.1 GCA_019136395.1 Gammaproteobacteria bacterium | reverse complement strand
CGAACGCGAGCCCACGAAGTTGCGGCTGGCGCAGAAACGACGCAAGGCCGCATGGGACGATGATTACCGCGCTAAGATCCTGTTTGGGGCGTGAGTTATGCGCGCTCGCCCTGGCGAGGCGGTCTACAACCCCTTTGACGTGCTGTTATTGTTTGATGCTCGCTAGTTCCGCCCCTGGTGGTTCGAGACCGGCACACCTTTGGCCGCCCTGGGGGTTCGAGATGGAGACATGGTGAGCCATCCAAATCAAACCCGCGCCAAGCTGCTTGATATGGAACTGCAGTGAAGAGAGCTTGCTGCGGCGTTTATCATTGCCCATGAAGCCGCTTGGCGAGTATTTTCATGTCAAGTCAGGATCCATGACCCTTATCGACCGTCTGCTGCCGCCCTTCACGGAGGGCTCCCGCGAGCGGCCGCGGGACATGCTCTACCTCGCCGCGGACCCTGCGCCTTGGTCGGTCGCCATCGTTACCGGCCTGCAACACGCCCTGGCGGCGGTGATGCTGACCATCTATGGCTTAGTGGCGGGCCAGGGTATCGGTCTCGAGGGCGAAACGCTGGCGGACTTTGTCGCCCTGAGCATCCTGATCATGGGTGCCGGTACCCTGCTCAATGCCTTGACGACCCGCTGTAGCGCGGGTCATCTGCTGGTGGTCCTGCCAGGTCCCTTAATCATGGCCGTCTTCGTCGCCGTGTTCCAGGCGGGAGGGCCAGGGACCGTGGCCATCGGCCCGCTGGTGTCGGGCCTGACCATCCTGATTTGCGCGCGTCTGCTGCCGTTGATGCGCGTGCTCTTTCCGGCCGAGGTCAGCGGGGTGCTGCTGATACTGCTTGGCTTGAGCCTGGTGCCAACAGGTGTCGACAGGTTTTTTGGCCTGGGGGGGGATACGGGCCATGCCATTCAGGCCGACACCGTGCTGATTGCCGCCGCCACCCTGGGAACGATCATCGCCCTGTCGATCTGGTCCGAGGGACGCGCCCGCACGCTCTCCCTGCTTCTCGGGGTCTTGGCCGGCCTGCTGACGGCCGTCCTGACCGGTCAGCTTGGCCTTGGGGACCTGGCCCCCCTGAAGTCCATTCCCTGGATCGCCCTGCCGGGGAACCAGTACCGGGCGCCGCCACCCACCCTGGCCCTGGCGGCGCTGCTCCCCTATGCCTTGATCGGGATCATGGTCACCGTGAATGCCGTCGGTTCGGCCATCGTCATCGACAAGATGAACGATGCCCACTGGTATCGTCCGGATCTACCGATGATCGGCCGCCTGCTGCATGGACTGGGACTTTACCACCTGCTGAGCGGGGTCACCGGAACGCCGATCGTTGCGGTCTCGTCGGTCAACCTGGGTTTGGCCCATGCCACCGGCGTCCTTGCCCGCCGGGCAGGCATACTGACGGGTGTGATCATCGCCATCCTGGCCTTCCTGCCCGCGGTCACGACCTTCATCACCTTGCTTCCCCGACCGGTCATCGGTGCCTTTCTGGTCTATACCGCCGCCTATCTGATGGTTTCAGGCGCGGAGTTGATCATGTCGCGTCTCTTGAGTCCCCGGCGACGCGCGACCGTGGGACTGGCCCTCGTCGCCGGGGCGGGGGTTGACATGGTACCGGCCCTGACCGCGAACCTACCCTTGGCGCTGCATCCCATCCTGGGGTCGGGGCTCATGGTGGGCGTGGGCTTTGCCATGCTGTTCAATCTGATCTTTCGCCTTGGCATTGTCAGGAGGGCTGAGTGCCTGCTCGACGGTCCGCGGCCAGTGGATCAGGCTCGCCGTCTCCTGGAGGATTCTGGGGCGGACTGGGGCGCGCGACGCGATGTCGTGGTTCGGGCGACGCTGGTCGTTGACGAGGTCCTTGCGATCCTGCGTCATAATCAGGCGCTGACGGGAACCGCCCGATTGGTGGCGGAGTTCGACGAATCCGCTCTTGCGTTGACCTTCCGCTATTCTGGACGGGCCTTGCGTATTGAAAAGGCGGGGACGGTGGATCTCCGGGCCCTGCTGGAGGAAGACCAGGACGAGACGATGATCGACCACGCCATGGCTGGCGTCGCTGGCGCCCTGGTCCGTCAGCTTGCGGACCGGGTCAAGGCCCGCGCGATCCCCGGGGGTGGCGAGTTACGCCTGGAATTCAATCAATGACCGGGGCCGCCACGGCAACTCATCAGCACGGCGGTTGGAATTGTCGTGAGCGCATTGACACTTGTCTGAAGTTGGGAAAGACTTTCTGACTGGTGTTGACCCCGAACAGAATCAAAATTTATGCACCCCACAATTGCAGTACCGGATATGGAATCCAAGATCGGGGAATATAAGGACGCCATCCATGGCGAGGACCTGGCGAGCATTCAGGTCGGCGAATACGGTTACAAATACCGCATCATAGAGGATGTCATGATGCCGCCCTATGTCACGCCATCGCGCTATGAGCTATCGCGATCCATCGCCACGCGCCCCGGCGACGTGTGTTATTGCTCGTTCCCCAAATCCGGCTCAACCTGGCTGGCAAATCTCATCTATCTGATCCTCCACGATGGAGAGGTGGCCACAGATCGCACGCTGCGGAGCTGCCTACACTGGATGGAGAGCTCTTGGACCTATCCGCGAACGCGAGAAGAGGTGGAGGCGCTGCCCTCGCCCCGCATCTTCAAGAGCCACATGCCCTATCGCATGGCCCTGTCCGGTGGACCCGGGGAGAGTCCGTGCAAGTTCATTTACATCGCGCGCAATCCGAAGGATGTCTGTGTCTCCTATTTTCACTTCGAAAGTGGCAAGGCCTGGTCCGGCCACTACCATGGCCCCTGGGAGCACTGGTTGCGGATCTTTCTGGAGGGGAAGATTCAACGCGGCGACTGGTTCGAGCATGTGCTGAGCTGGTGGGAGCATCGTGACTTGGAAAATTTGCTCTTCCTCCGCTACGAGGACCTGAAGCGCGATTTTCACCAGCAACTGGTCCGGATCGCGGGGTTCCTGGGACGGGAACTCACGGATGAGCTGGTGGCGAAGATCGCGGTCGCCACCAGCTTTCAACAAATGCAGCAGACACCCTTCAGCAGTCACACGCAGATTGCCGACTTCGAAGGGTTCTTCCGCAAGGGGGAGATCGGGAGCTGGAAGGAACGGTTCACGGTCGCCCAGAGCGAGCTGTTCGACCGCATCTATCGGGAGCGCACCCTGAACACCGGCTTGGATTTCGCGTTCGACTGATCTGCCATCCCTTGCGCGGTCTTATTCGTTCAGACCCCTCGCATCCCAGCGAGGCTTCCGTAGCGTTTGCCGCTGGTTCCCTTACTCCCTCCCTCCTGTCGGGAAGGGGAGGCTCAACGGTCACTCGCGATCCTTGACGTAGGAGCCGGTCATCCTCCAAATGACGTCACCAGATTCACCGCCGCTCCCATTTCGCGTCAACCATCGGGGCCTCCACCGTGGCACTTGATTTATCGGACACCTTCGTGGTTGGCATCTCAGCGACCGCGCTCTTCGACATGACGGAAAGCGATGGCGCCTTCCAGGCCAGGTTCGCCGAGGACCGGGAGACCGCCGTGGCGGAGTATCGTGCCTACATGCTGCAGAGGGAGAATGAGCCCCTGGCCGATGGGACTGGCATGCCGCTGGTGCGCTCGCTCTTGGGATTGAACCGGTTCCAGGCGGCCAATGACCGCTCGCCCCTGGTGGAAGTCGTGGTGATGTCCCGCAATAGCCCGGAGACGGGGGTGCGCGTCTTTAACAATATTCGTGCCCGCGGCCTGCAGATCAGTCGCCATGCCTTCACCGGGGGAGAATCCGTCGTCGATTACCTCGACGCCTTCGACGTCGATCTCTTCCTGACCACCAATGTCAAGGATGCGCAGCGGGTCATAGACGACAAGGTTTGCGCCGCGGCCATTGTCAAGCAGCCCCCGGCGGATCGTCCTCCCTTGCCTGAAGACCAGGTACGCATCGCCTTCGACGGCGACGCCGTGCTCTTCGACGATGCCAGTGAGCTGGTTTTCAAGTTTGAAGGCATTGATCGATTTCATACCAATGAAGACTCCCGGCAGGATGAACCCCTGAGTGATGGGCCCTATGCCATCCTGCTGCGCAAGCTCTCCCGCCTACAAAGCCGCCTGCCGCTGATGGTGGAATTCTCGCCCGTGCGCATTGCCATCGTGACGGCACGCAGTTCACCGGCTGAAATGCGGGTTATCAAGACGCTGCGCCACTGGGGGGTCTACGTCAACGAGATCTTCTTTCTTGGGGGCGTTGAAAAAACGGCGGTCGTCAAGGCCTTCAAGGCGCATATCTTCTTTGATGACATGGATCTGCACCTCGACCGGGCCGCCCGGTTCATCCCCTCCGGCAAGGTGCCCTATCGTTCGGACTCACTACTCAACGACCCCTCTGATGGTGCTGGTGGCTAGTTTCCGGTCCGCCCAGGAAAATCTGACTGGGTATTATGGCGCCCAACGATCGCTGACAACTGACTGATAATATGAATCTTTTTTTAGATAATTCCCTTTTCGCCAATTACACTTTTGTAAGAATCCACCTGGAGCAGCTACGAATGAGCATCCCCCTTGTAACAGCAAGACCCATCGAATACCTGGATGGTCGGATTACCGTTCACCCTGATATTTGTAACGGCCACCCGACTATCCGCGGCATGCGGATCACAGTGGAAACCGTGCTTGGATTCCTGAGCGCTGGGGATTCTGCCGATGAGATTCTTTACCAATACCCATCGTTGGAGTCCGCTGACATTGATGCCTGCCTTCGCTTTGCGGCAGAGTTGATGGCACATCGCTACACCATGCAAAAGGTAGCCTGATGCCGAAT
>JAGVUH010000022.1 GCA_019136395.1 Gammaproteobacteria bacterium | reverse complement strand
CCTGGCGCTGGCGGCCTTGCTCTTCATGACCGGTCTGGTCTTCCAACGCACCCACACCACCCGGCTCGGGGAGCTCGGCGGGCTCTTTGATCCGCTGCCCTTCGTCGGCATCGCTTTCCTGGTTGCGGGTCTGTCCATCATCGGCATGCCGGGCACTCCCGGCTTCGATGCCGCCCACTTGGTCATGGTGGCGAGTATCCACCGCTTCGGCGGCCTGCTGACCATCGCCGCCGCTCTGGGCAACGTCCTGGCGGCCGGTTTCCTGCTCTGGGCCTTTCAACGGGCCTTCCTGGCGTCGGGTCCGGTGGCCAGTCCGCTGTCGCCAGCCGGCCGGGCCGGGGTCGAACCCTTGAGGCCAGGGGAGTGGCTCGTTGCCCTGGCCGTGATCGGCGTCCTCCTCGGGGTGGGGTTCTATTCCCGGCCCTGGCTGGAATTGATCGCCGCGCCCCTGACCGTCCTGAGCGCACCCTATGCCCAGCCTTGAGGCTCCCCCTGCCGCGCCCTGTGGACAACTAGCCCAGCCTGGACTGCATCTCCTGCCGCGCCCGGTGAACACCGTCTGACCAGCCACGAGTACGGCCCATGCCAAACCCTGAGTCCCTGGTCCGGCCAGATCCTCCCCTTTCCCCCTGATCCTCTTCGCCGCGCCCCCTGAGTCCCGCCATGCCCGAAGCCCTGAATCCCGTCGCCTGGCCGCTGCTGACGCTGATGCTGCTCACGCCCCTGGTCGGTGCCCTGCTGATCTGGCTGCTGCCAGGGTCGCGACCAGTGCGGTGGGTCATGCCGGCCAGCCTGCTAGTCGCCCTGGGTTTTGCCCTGACCGTGCTCTGGCGCTTCGACCCCAGTCAGGCCGGCTTCCAACTGGTGCAGGAGACGATGTGGATTCCCAGCCTGAACGTGCGCTACCTGGTCGGTGTCGATGGCCTCTCGGTCCTCTTTCTACCGCTGACCCTGCTGCTCTTTCTCGGGGTCAGCGGCGCCACCTGGACGGGGTTGCCTAGCCTGCGGCGCCTGCACGACAGCCTGCTCCTCCTGCTGGCGAGCACCATCCTGGGCATTTTCTGCGCCCTGGATCTGATGCTCTTCTATCTCTGCTGGGAACTGACCCTGTTGCCGCTCTTTTTCCTGATCAGCCTCTGGGGGCCTGGGCCCCAGAGGCGCTATGCGGCGGCCAAGTACAGCCTCTTCATGCTCGCGGGCGGGGTACCCCTGCTGTTTGGTTTCATCCAACTGGCCTTCAATCACGCCGCGGTCAGCGGGGCCGGGGTCCCGGCGGGGCTGAGTTGGGATTATCGGCAGTTGCTGGCGACGCCCCTGGGGCCGGGGCAGGAGACCAGCGTCTTCCTGCTCCTGTTCCTCGGCTTCGCGGTCAAGACCCCGGTCTTTCCCCTGCATACCTGGTTGCCGGTAGTGGCCATGGAAGGACCAGTGGCGGTGGCGGCCCTCATCACCGGCTTGAAGGTGGGGGCCTATGGCCTGATGCGCTTCGCCCTGCCTCTGGCGCCCGGCGCGGCCCAGGAATTCCATTGGCTGCTGGCCGGCCTGGGGACAATGGGACTGGTCTATGGCGCCCTGGCCGCGCTGGCCCAGACCAACCTACGCCGCCTGCTGGCCTATGCCTCCCTCAGCCATGTCGGGTTGGTGGTGCTGGGCCTGGCCTCCCTCGACCTGGCGGGCCTTCAGGGGGCGGTATTTCAGCTCCTCAATTTCACCCTGATTGCCGGAGGGCTCTTCGTGCTGCTGCGCTTCCTCAACCTGCGCCTTGGATCGACCGGCGGCCTGCTTCTTCTTCCTCTCGCTAGCCACCCTGGGGGTACCCGGCACCTCGGGCTTCCCCGCCGAGTTCCTGCTCCTGATGAGCGCCCTGAACACCCACCTGGGGGCGGGGCTCCTAGCCCTCCTGACCATGGTCCTGAGCGCGGCCTATGTCCTGGATAGCTACCGGCGGGCCTTTTTTGGTCCCCCGGGCCACAGGGCCATCATGGCCGCCGTCGATCTGCGACCGCGCGAGCTTGGGATAGCCCTGGCCTTCAGCCTGCCAATCCTGGTCCTCGGCCTCTGGCCCAGTCTGGTGCTGGACACTCTGCACGCCACGGCCCAGCAGTGGGTGGCACGGCTGGCCTTGGGTGCCGAGGGGCCGTGAGAGGTAGGTTGATCGGTAACCGCCGTCCGGCTAGGTCAAATCCGCACCGATTAGGCCGGGCACATCTACCTCATGACCCCTCAATTCCCGGCAGTTCCCCTTTGTTCTGACCGAAAACCGAAATCCTTATACCGCAAGCCTTCGGGTACAAAGCGGTTGTCACCCTGGTTGTCGGTCACGCCGGGTCAGGCCCGCGCCGGCAGGGGCGGGCACATCATGTCGTCCGCCGCCTCGGGGCCCAGGCGCTCGTAGATAGCCGCCAGGGCCTTGTTCTCGGTGGGGAAAAAGTTCCGCTCCCCGATCAGGTCGTGGAGCCCGGTGGCGCGCATCACGTCCAGGGTCTGCTTCTTGAGGCCGGAGAAGAGGACGTCCATGCCATTGGCCCGCAGCCGTTCGACCAGGTGGTGGATCACCTCCTCGCCCGAGGCATCGAGCCGGTTGATGCCGTTGCCGACCACCAGCAGGTACTTGGCCTGTTTATGGTCCGAAACCGCCTCCAGCACCGCGTCCTCGAAGTGGGCGACGTTGGCGAAATAGAGGGCACCGTCGAAGCGCAGGGCGATGACGTGCTCACTGGTGATCAGGCCCGGGTTGACCTTGATGTCGCGCAAGGTGCCATCCGGGCAGCGGCCGAGGATGGCCACCCGCGGCTTCATGGTGCGATAGAGATAGAGCAGGATGGCCAGGGCGGCGCCGATGAGAATCCCCTTGTCCAGATGGGGCGCCGCGACCAGGGTGAGGACGAAGGTCGCCAGGGCGACGAAGCCATCGGCGCGGCTGGCCTGCCAGGTATGCTTAAGGGCCTTGGGGGTGATGAGGCTGGTCACCGCCAGCAGGATGATCACCGCCAGGGTCGCCTTGGGCAGGTGATAGAGGAAGGGCGTCAGGAACAGCAGGACGATGGCGACGAAGAGGCCGTTGAAGACCATGGCGAAGCCGGTCTGAGCCCCGGCCTGGAGGTTGATGGCCGAGCCGGTGAAGGAGCCGCAGGCGGGGTAGGACTGGAAGAAGGAGCCGCCGATATTCGCCAGGCCCTGGCCGATGAGCTCCTGGTTAGGGTCCAGGCGCTGCTTGGTCTTGGCCGCCAGGGCCTTGGCCATGGAGATGGACTCCATGAAGGCCACCAGGGCGATGATCAGGGCGGCGGTGAAGAGTTGAACCACCATATCCAGGCTCAGGGGCGGGATGCGGAACGCCGGCAGACCGGCGGGGATCTTGCCGACCACGTCGCCACCGCCGATTAGTTGCACCTGCCCCTGCTCGACCTTCTTGATGTGCCAGCGGCGCTCACCCACCGTCACGCCCTCCGGCACGGCGTCCGCCAGATAGACGGGGGCGGGCTGGTCCTCCGGGACCTGGCCACGGACGAACTCGAGCTGGCGGATCTGACGCAGCCGCTCCTTGTTCTCGATCTCCAGGGCGGCGATATCGACCCGCGCCAGGACGATATGGTGCTGGAGGTAGGCGGCGGATCGCTCCTCCTCGACCTTCTGCAATTCGCGCAGATAGGTGGACTGGGAGGTCACTTCCGCTAGCAGGTCCTTGAGGCGCTGGTCGGTCTCGGCGTAACGAGACACCAGGTCCCGTGTCGCCGGGTCGGCGATCTGATCCAGGCCGATCTTGGTCTTGTGCTCGAACTCCAGCAAGGCGCTGGCGCCAATGGTCACCACCACCGCGATGAGGACGCTTAGCTTGGACAGGGGTTTGATCTTCTTCAGCCCCAGCATCAGCGCCAGGGCGAAGACCGACATGGCCAGGGTGGGTAGGTGGGTCTGGGGCAGGTAGCTGAACATCTCCCAGATGTCCATCAGGAAGGAGTCGCTGCGGCCCTTGGGGATGCCCAGCAGCATGTCGAGCTGGGACAGGGCGATGATGATCGCCGCCGCGTTCATGAAGCCGAGGATGACCGGATGGGAGACGAAGTTGACGATGGTCCCGAGTTTCAGGACCCCCAGGCAAAGCTGGATGAGGCCCACCAGGAAGGCCAGCACCAGGGCCAGGCCGATGAATTCCTCGGTGAAGGGCACGGCAAAGGGGGTGATAGCCGCCGCCGTCATCAGGGAGACGATGGCCACCGGTCCGGTGGAGAGCTGCCGCGACGAGCCCCACAGGGCCCCCAGGATGGCCGGCACCAGGGCCACGTAGAGGCCGTAATAGACCGGTAGGCCGGAGAGCTGGGCGTAGGCCATGGCCTTGGGCACTAGCACCAGGGCCCCGGTGATGCCGGCGATGACGTCACCGCGCAGGATGCCGCCGTTGATGGGAAACCAGGCGATGAAGGGGAAGAGCCGCAGAAGCCATTTGTTCATCATGGTGCGATGACCCGCGCGAAGGCTGGACCGGAAGGACCGGGAACATTGGGAAGAGGTCCGTCGTGGCGGGGCGTTGCGTGATGCAATGCCCCCGTTGCACAACGCGCGTGAGTCTAGCAAAGCTCGTTGCGGAGTGATGGGTTTTTTATGGGAATAGAAGAAAATACTGATGAATAGTCGGCTTTTCGCGGAGCCTTCTGGAAAAGCCCGGTTCGCGGTCGCTCCGGGAGCTGTCGGCACCCTGCCCGGGTGGGGGATGTTTGACCGCGCCCCGAGCCGCGGGGCTAAACTTAGGGGCATGGATTCCCTTCGCGCTAAGATCATCCTCGTCTACCTCGCCCTGGCGAGCCTGGCGGTGTGCCTGTCGCTCCTCGCCCTGGTGGAGCTCAGGCTGATGACCGCCAAGGTCCAGGCCAGCGGGCTGGTGGCGGAGTTCTTCGACGCGGCCCTGGAGTTGCGGCGCTTCGAGAAGAATTTCTTTCTCTACGGTCAGCCGGAAGACCTGGGGGAGAACCGCCGCTACGCGGCGGAGGCCTTGGCCCTGTTGCAACGTGACCCGGGCGCGGCCGTCTTCGCCGATCACATGGGTGAGCCGGCGGTGGTGACGCTGAAGGAGGAGCTGCGCCGCTACGCCGACCTGATGGCCGAGCTGGAAACGCATCCGCGGGACGAGGACCTGGCCAGCCGGGTGCGGGCCCTGGGCAAGGCGATCGTCACGGCCGGTGAGGATCTGGCGCGACGGGAACGTCAGGGCCTGAGCGAGGACCTGGCCGCCCATCAGCGCAATCTGCTCATCTCCTTCGCCACCGTCATCATCCTCCTGGTCCTGGCGGGTTTCTTGCTGGCCCACTGGGTGACCCGACCCCTCAAGCGCATGGAGGTACGCATGGGGGCCCTGGTCCGCGGCCGTCTGGCGCGGCTGGACCCGGATGTCCGGGAGCGGGAGCTAGTCTCCCTCTGCGGGGCCTTCAATCACGTCCTGGACGAACTGGAGCGGCGGCAGCGGACCCTGGTCCGGTCCGAGAAGCTGGCGTCTCTGGGAACCTTGCTCGCCGGCGTCGCCCACGAATTGAACAACCCCCTCTCTAACATCTCCACCACCGCCCAGATCCTCACCGCGGAGCCAGATGCCGAGCCTGAGTTTCGCCGCGAACTGATCGCGGACATCGACCAGGAGGCCCAGCGCGCCGCCCGCATCGTCCGCTCCCTCCTCGACTATACCCGGGAGCCCGGCGCCGGACCCCAGCCGGTCGCCTTGGCCGAACTGGTGGAGGAGACCCTGGGCTTCCTGCGCAATCAGCGGGGTCCGGGTATCGCAATCCACCTCGAGATACCGCCGGACCTGCGGGTCGCGGTCGATCGGCCCCGCCTTCAGCAGGCCCTGGTCAATCTCATCGGCAACGCCCTGGAGGCCATGGGCCAGCGGGGTGAACTGACCATCACCGCCCAGCGCGGGAAGGCCCGGCATACCGGGCTGGGGGGCGGCGATACCTTTGCCCCCGGCACCCCCGTCATCGATCTGCTGATCGACGACACGGGACCGGGCATCCCCGCCAACCTCCTGCCGCGTATCTTCGACCCCTTCTTCACCACCAAGGCCGTGGGCCAGGGCAGTGGTCTCGGGCTCTTCATCGTCCACCAGATCATCGAGGAGCATGGCGGCTGGATCGGGGCCCGCAATCGGGACATGGGTGGCACCCGCTTCCATGTGCGACTGCCGGATCGGCTCGATCAGCCCGTGGGCACTGGTTTGGAGGCTAATCCATGACGGCACGCATCCTCATCGTCGACGACGAAAAGATCGCCCTGCGCAATCTGGACCACATCCTGACCCGCGAGGGCTATGCCGTCACCACCACCCAGAGCGGCGCCCAGGCCCTGAGCCTGCTCGACAGCCAGCTCTTCGACCTGGTGCTGACCGATCTCAAGATGGACAAGGTGGACGGCACGGCGGTGGCGGCCATGCGCGAGGGCGCCTTCCACTACATCGCCAAGCCCTTCCGCCTGGAGGAGGTGCGGGGCACCGTCGCCGAGGCCCTGGAAAAGCGTCGCCTCAAGCGCGAGAACCAGGCCCTCAAGGATCAACTCGCCGCCATCCAGGGCAAGACCCGCCTGGTGACTCGCGACGGGGCCATGCACAAGCTCCTCGACATGGCGCGGCAGATCGCCCCCTCCGGGTGCAACGTCCTCATCACCGGCGAGTCGGGGACCGGCAAGGAGGTGCTGGCGCGCTTCGTCCACGAGCACGGCTCCCGGCCCCAGGGTCCCTTCCTGGCCATCAACTGCGCCGCCTTCAATGAGGAACTGCTGGCCAACGAACTGTTCGGCCACGAAAAGGGCGCCTTCACCGGCGCCGTCGGCAAACCGGGCCTGATCGCCGCGGCGGACGGGGGCACCCTCTTTCTCGACGAGATCTCCGAGATGTCCCCGGCCATGCAGGCCAAGCTGCTGCGGGTCATCCAGGAGCGGGAGGTCCTGCCCTTGGGGGCGACGCGGCCGCTCAAGGTGGAGGTGCGCTTCCTCGCCGCCAGCAACCGCGACCTCAAGGCCTGGATCGCCGATGGGCGCTTTCGCCAGGACCTCTGGTTCCGCCTCAACGTCGTCAACCTCCACCTGCCGCCCCTGGCGGAACGGCGGGAGGACATCCCCCTGCTCGC
>JAGVUH010000099.1 GCA_019136395.1 Gammaproteobacteria bacterium | reverse complement strand
TGCCACAGCAGGTCCTTCTCGGTGTGGTCCGGGCAGGCGGGGTAGCCCAGGGCCGGGCGGATGCCCTGGTAGCCCTCGGCGATCAGTTCCTGGTTGCTCAGGTCCTCGTCGGCGGCGTAGCCCCAGTGGCGCTGGCGCACCCGCAGGTGGAGCATCTCCGCCAGGGCCTCCGCCAGGCGGTCGGCCAGGGCCTTGAGCATGAGGGCGGAGTAGTCGTCGTGGTCGGCCTCGAAGGCCGCAACCCGTTCGTCGATGCCGATGCCGGCGGTGCAGGCGAAGGCCCCCAGGTAGTCGTTGAGGCCGGTATGGAAGGGCGCGATGAAGTCGCTCAGGCAGTCGTTGGAAGCTGATCCAGGGCTCGAAGCGCTCCTCCGTGGCAAAGACCTGGATGTCGTCGCCGACGGCGTTGGCGGGGAAGAGGCCGATGACGGCGGCGGCGCGCAGCCAGCGCTCGTGGACGATGCGCTCCAGCATGGCGTGGGCGTCGTCGAAGAGCTTGCGGGCCTCCTCGCCCTTCTCCAGGTCGTCGAGGATCTGGGGGAAGCGCCCCTTCAGCTCCCAGGCGTGGAAGAAAAAGGTCCAGTCGATGTAGGGGGTGATCTCGCTCAGGGGGATGTCGGCAAAGACCTGGAGGCCGGGCTCCCGCGGGGCCGGGGGCTGGTAGTGGTCCCAGTCGATGGCTACCGGGTTGGCGCGGGCCTCGGCGAGGGGGATCAGGTCCTTGGCCTCGCCGGCGGCGGCACGGCGCTCCCGCACCCCGATGTAGTCTGCGGCGATGGCCCGCACGTAGGGCCCCTTGAGCTCGGCGGAGAGCAGGTTGCTCACCACCCCCACGGCGCGGGAGGCGTCGGGGACGTAGATGACGGGCTGATCGTATTTGGGGGCGATCTTGACCGCCGTGTGGGCCTTGGAGGTGGTGGCGCCGCCGATGAGCAGGGGGATGGTGAAGCCCTGGCGCTGCATCTCCGCCGCGACTAGCACCATCTCCTCCAGGGAGGGGGTGATGAGGCCGGAGAGGCCGATGACGTCCACCTGGTGGTCGCGGGCCGCGCGCAGGATGGTCTCGGTGGGGACCATGACCCCCAGGTCGATGACCTCGTAGTTGTTGCACTGCAGGACGACGCCGACGATGTTCTTGCCGATGTCGTGGACGTCGCCCTTGACCGTGGCCATCAGCACCTTGCCGGCGGCCTGGTGCTCACCCCCGGCCTTCTCCGCCTCCAGGAAGGGCTGGAGGTAGGCCACCGCCTTCTTTATCACCCGGGCGGACTTGACCACCTGGGGCAGGAACATCTTGCCGGCGCCAAAGAGGTCGCCGACCTGGTTCATGCCTGCCATCAGGGGACCCTCGATGACCTTGAGGGGGGCACCCAGGGCCTGGCGGGCCTCCTCGGTGTCGGCCTCCACGAATTCGGCGTTGCCCTTGATCAGGGCCTGGGCCAGGCGCTGCTCCACCGGCCAGTCGCGCCAGGCCAGGTCCGGCCCGGCCGCCCCGCCGACGGCCCCGCCCTTGAAGCGGCCAGCCAGCTCGATGAGGCGCTCGGTGGCGTCGCCGCCGGCCTTGGGCGCCCGGTTGAGGACCACGTCCTCCACCGCCTCGCGCAACTCCGGGTCGATCTCGTCGTAGATGGCGAGCTGGCCGGCGTTGACGATGCCCATGTCCATGCCGGCGCGCACGGCATGGTAGAGGAAAACGGCGTGGATGGCCTCCCGCACCGGGTCGTTGCCGCGGAAGGAGAAGGAGACGTTGGAGACACCGCCGGAGACCAGGGCCTGGGGCAGGGTGGCCTTGATCTCCCGGGTGGCCTCGATGAAGTCCACGCCGTAGTTGGCGTGCTCCTCGATGCCGGTGGCGATGGCGAAGATGTTGGGGTCGAAGATGATGTCCTCGGCCGGGAAGTCGAGGCGCTCGGTCAGGAGCCGATAGGCCCGGGTGCAGATCGCCACCTTGCGCGCCCGGGTGTCGGCCTGACCCTGCTCGTCGAAGGCCATGACGATGACGGCGGCGCCATGGCGGCGGCAGAGGCGGGCGTGCTCCAGGAAGGCCGCCTCGCCCTCCTTCAGGGAGATGGAGTTGACGATGGGCTTGCCTTGGACGCACTGGAGCCCGGTGGCGATGATCTCCCACTTGGAGGAGTCGATCATGAAGGGCACCCGGGCGATATCCGGCTCGCTGGCGCAGAGGTTGAGGAAGCGGCGCATGGCGGCCACGCCGTCGAGCATGGCCTCGTCCATGTTGATGTCGATGACCTGGGCGCCGTTCTCCACCTGGACGCGGCAGACGTCCAGGGCCTCCTCGAACTGACCCTCCAGGATCAGGCGCTTGAACTTGGCCGAGCCGGTGACGTTGGCGCGCTCGCCGACGTTGACGAAGTTGAGGGCCTTGTCGATGTTGAGCGGCTCCAGCCCGGACAGACGGCAGGCCGGGGGGATGCGGGGCGGGCGGCGCGGCGGCTTGCCGGATACGGCGGTAGCGATGGCGCGGATGTGGTCCGGGGTGGTGCCGCAGCAGCCGCCGACGATGTTGAGCAGACCGGCCTCGGCCCACTCGGCGATCTCCCGCGCCATCTCGGCGGGTCCCAGATCGTAGCCGCCCATCTCGTTAGGCAGGCCAGCGTTGGGGTGGGCGGAGACGTGGGTTTCGCTGATGCGCGCCATCTCGGCCACGTACTGGCGCAGCTCGAAGGGTCCCAGGGCGCAGTTGAGGCCGATGGCGATGGGCCGGACATGGCGCAGGCTGTTGTAGAAGGCCTCGGTGGTCTGGCCGGTGAGGGTACGGCCGGACTGGTCGGTGATGGTGCCGGAGATCATCACCGGCAGGCGCCAGCCCTGGCGGTCGAAGACCTCCTCGCAGGCGACGATGGCCGCCTTGGCGTTGAGGGTGTCGAAGATGGTCTCGATCAGCAGCAGGTCCGCCCCGCCCTCGATCAGGCCCTCGGCGGCCTCGACGTAAGCCGCCACCAGGGTCGGGAAGTCCAGGTTGCGGAAGCCGGGGTCGTTGACATCCGGGGAGATGGAGAGGGTGCGGTTGGTGGGCCCCAGGACCCCGGCGACGAAGCGCGGCTTGGCCGGGTCGGCGGCGGTGGCCGCGTCCGCCAGCCTCCGCGCCAGGCCGGCGGCGGCGATGTTGAGTTCCCGGCTCAGGTCCTCCATGCCGTAGTCGGCCATGGAGACGCGGTTGGCGTTGAAGGTGTTGGTTTCGAGGATGTCGGCCCCGGCGTCCAGGTAGGCCTGGTGGATGCCGGCGATGACCTCGGGCTTGGTCAGGGTCAGCAGGTCGTTGTTGCCCTTGAGGTCCCGCGGCCAGTCCGCGAAGCGCTCGCCGCGGTAGTCCGCCTCCCCCAGGCCATGACGCTGGATCATGGTGCCCATGGCGCCGTCGAGGATAAGGATACGTTCCGCCAACAGGGCCGGGAAGCGGGAAGCCAAGTCTTTCATGTCGTTGTCCTGACCGGTGAGGGCGGGGTGCGGGGCCTGATGCTAAGCCCGGGATTATACCCATCGCCCACTCATTTTCAGTTCCCGGGGTTGGCGAGAAATGGGCCTGGGGCCCATTTCATGGTTGTAGTGGTCTGGACGAGGACCCGCGGAGCGGTACACGGCTGACCCAGCGTCCGCCTCCTCCAGTAGGCCCCCTCCGGTAGGGGAAAAACCCGCCCCGCCCCTATATCATGTCCCCATCTGGCCCTTCGGGGGCCATGCCCATGATGCCATCGCCATAACGAGGTAGCCGAACCATGACCGATCGACTCATGATCCTGCCGAGCAACGACCCCGCCCGGGTGCGCCTGGTCAGCATCCCCGAGGATATCTCGCCCCACGAGGCCTATCGCTATGTCACCGGACTGGTGAGCGAGGTCCCGCGGGAGGATGAGGATCTGTGGCTGGACGCGGTGATGGATACCCTGGAGGACAAGGGTTTCCAGCGGGTGGACTTCCTGTTGGGCCCGGCCCTGGACTGAGGTTTTTCGGGCTGGGGTTCGCGCTTGCGCATTCACCTGCTGAGCGTTGGCCGGCGCATGCCGGGTTGGGTGGAATCGGGCTACCAGGAATACGCCAAGCGCCTGCCGCCGGAGTGCGCCCTGCACCTGGTGGAGATCGAGCCCGGCCACCGGGGCAAGGGGGCCAGCGTCGAAATCGCCCGGCGGGAGGAGGGCGGCCGCCTCCTGGCCGCCCTGCCCAAGGGAGTCCAGGTGATCGCCCTCGACGAGCGGGGCCGCGCCTGGAGCACGGCGGAGTTGTCCCGGCAACTGGCGGTCTGGCTGGCGGAGGGGCGCGACCTGGCCCTGCTGGTCGGAGGCCCCGAGGGCCTGGACCCGACCTGTCGCGCGCGCGCCGACCGGCTCTGGTCCCTCTCGCCCCTGACCTTCCCCCACCCCCTGGTGCGGGTCATCCTCGCCGAGCAGTTATACCGGGCCTGGAGTTTGCTGACGGGGCATCCCTATCACCGTGCCTGACCGCTGCCCCCTGATCCTGGCTCCTGACCTCTGCAATCGCCCCCTGACCGGGGAGTTTGAAGGTCGACCCTTGTGCCCCATTCCCCGGTCCTCAAACCAGGGATCCCTACTTCAGACCTCATCGCGCTTACCGCCCATCCATGACGCACCCTCCCCTCTATCTGGCCTCCAAGTCCCCGCGCCGGCGTGAACTGTTGGCGCAGATCGGCGTCACCCCCGCCGTTATCGCGTTGGAACTGGATGAGGCACCCTTGCCTGGGGAGGCGCCTGAGGACTATGCCCGTCGGGTGGCCCTCGAAAAGGCCCGTGCCGGGCGGGCCCTGCTTCCCGCGGGTTACGCGGTCCCGGTCCTGGGGGCGGACACCCTGGTGACCATCGACGGGCGCATCCTAGGCAAGCCCCAGGATGCGGCGGAGGCCGTCGCCATGCTGCGCCTTCTGTCGGGCCGCATCCACCGGGTGCTGAGCGCGGTGGCCTTGATCGGTCGGGAGGAGCGCCTGGCCCTGAGCGAAAGCGAGGTCAGCTTCCAGGGCCTGGGGGCCCTGTTCGTCCGGAAGTTGCGCGGCAGTTACTCCGGGGTCATGGGGCTGCCGCTCTTCGAGACCGCCGAATTGCTCGCCGCCGAGGGAATTCTTTTGCTGAATGCTGGCCAAAGCTCAACCTAGCCCCTACTTGAGAATCTGATGTCGATCCGCTGATGACACCATCATCCGGACCCCCTCTCCCCTACCCTCCCCCGCCAGGGGGAAGGGAGTAAGAGAAGCTCAGACACCCCCCAGGGATGCGGGTAGAGAGTACTTTCGTGTTACCTTCCACTTTGCCCCTTTTTGACCTGACAACCACCAACCCTGACGCCGCGGACCATCATGAGTGAGGAAATCCTGGTCAATATCACGCCGCCGGAGACCCGGGTCGCCGTGGTCGAGAATGGCGTGGTGCAGGAGATCATCATCGAGCGCCTGGAGCGCTGCGGCCTGGTGGGCAATATCTACAAGGGTCGCATCTGCCGGGTGCTGCCGGGCATGCAGGCGGCCTTTGTCGATATCGGCCTGGAGCGCGCCGCCTTCCTCCACACCTCCGACATCGTCGGCGTCGAGGGGGAGCCCCGGGGGGATCAGATCCATGACCTGGTGAGCGAGGGCGACACCCTGGTGGTGCAGGTGGTCAAGGACCCCCTGGGCACCAAGGGGGCCCGGCTCACCACCAATATCTCCATCCCCTCCCGCTATCTGGTCTTCATGCCCACCCTGCAGAACACGGGGGTGTCGCAGAAGATCGAGGACGAGGATGAGCGCCGCCGCCTGCGCGACATCCTCCAGCGTTTCGTCGCCTCCCAGCCCGGGGAGGGGGGCTTCATCGCCAGGACCGCCGCGGACGGGATCAGCGAGGAGGCCTTGGTCAACGATATGAGCTTTCTCGCCAAACTCTGGGCGGACATCAAGGAGCGCTGTCGCGGTGGCAACCATATCGGTCTCATCCACGAGGACCTGCCCCTGGCCCTGCGTGCCCTGCGCGACCTGGTGGGGCCCGAGGTGGAGCGGGTGCGCTTCGACTCCCGCCTGACCATGGACAAGGCCCTGTCCTTCGCCGAGCAGTACATCCCCGACATCCGCGAGCGGGTGGAGTATTACCAGGGCGAGCGACCCCTTTTCGACCTCTACGGGGTGGAGGAGGAGATCCAGAAAGCCCTGCAGCGCAAGGTCCAGCTCAAGTCCGGCGGCCATCTGGTCATCGACCAGACCGAGGCCATGACCACCATCGACGTCAACACCGGGGCCTTCGTCGGTCACCGCAACCTCGAGGAGACCATCTTCAAGACCAACCTGGAGGCGGCCCAGGCCATCTGCCGCCAACTGCGGCTGCGCAACCTGGGCGGCATCATCATCATCGATTTCATCGACATGACCGACGAGGACCACAAGCGCCAGGTCCTGCGCGCCCTGGAGAAGTGCCTCTCCCGGGACCACGCCAAGACCCACATCAGCGAGGTCTCCTCCCTGGGGCTGGTGGAGATGACCCGCAAGCGCACCCGCGAGTCCCTGGAGCACGTCCTCTGCGAGCCTTGTCCCTGCTGTGGCGGTCGCGGCACGGTCAAGACGGCGGAGACCACCTGCAACGAGATCTTCCGCGAGATCATGCGCGAGGCCCGCCAGTTCGAGGTCGAGACCCTGCTGGTCCTGGCCTCCCAGGAGGTCATCGACCGGCTGACGAGGAGTCCGGTCACCTGGCGGAGCTGGAGGAATTCATCGGCAAGCCCATCAAGCTCCAGGCCGAGGCCCTTTATACCCAGGAACAGTATGACGTGGTGCTGATCTGAGTTTTTCGCGCCGCGCCGCCTCGCGCCGCGACCCGGGCCGAATAGGGCCCAACGTCCTGGGCCCCACGTCCCGGGTTTCGGGCCCCGGCGGTTTTACTGAATCTGGCATTTGACTTTCGCCTGGGCGCCAAGAACACCAAGAACACCAAGAACACCAAGAAAACATAATCTTGAATAAGGTTAGGGTTCTTGGTACCCCTTACAGCACAGTTTCTTCCCCGTTCCTTCCCTGCCGCCACATTCTCCTTTCAGCTCCCTTGCCCATGTCTCCCCCCCGGCGGTCAAGCGCCTGGCGCCGCTGGCGTCTCTTTCGGTATCTGCTGCCGGCCCTGCTGGTGCCCTTGCTAGTGGCGGGGCTGGCCTTGGGGGTGGCCTGGGGATTGGGGTACGTCGACCGGCTGCGTCCCCCACTGATGGCGTCCTTGTCGGCGGCGCTGGGCACAGAGGTGGCCAGCGAACGCCTGCACCTGGGGCTGGCGGGCCTGACCCCGCGCCTCACCTTGGAGCAGGTGGTCCTGGGGAACTCGGCGGACGCCGCCACGCAGACCCGGTTGCCGCGCCTGCATCTGGATGTCGATCTCCCGGCGAGCCTGGCGTCCCGCGAACCCCGGCTCAAGGCCCTGGTGATCGAGGGGCCGCGCCTGCAACTGGCGCGAGACGCCTATGGTCAACTGGTCGTCAGCGGTATAACGGTCGGTGGCGGGGGTGATATTGGATCCGCCCTGAGGCATTTCCTTGATCTGGGGCGCTTGGAGGTGACGGCTGGTGAGATCGATTGGCGGGAGGAGTCCGCCGCCCCTCCGCGCCGCCTCCTGTCCGGGCTAAGGCTCTCCCTGGATAACCAGGGGGGGACCCCGCGTCTGGAAATCCAGGCGGCCTTGGCCGATCCTCGCCACGGGGGCAGGCTGCACCTGACCGCCGATCGGCGTGGTGGGGGTGATACCCCGTCGGACTGGTCTGGCCAGGTCGAGTTTGCCCTCCACACCCAACTAGCTCAGGACTTGGTCCAGGAAAAGAGCCAGGAGATGCTCGAGGAGATCCTTCAGGAACAGGACCATGAAAAAGGCCAGGAGACGGCCCTGGAAACGGACCAGCAAGGGGGCCAGGAAAGTACCCAGGAGAGGGCCCAGGAAAATGCCCGGGTAAAGGCCCAGGGAAAGACACGGGAACTGGCACACAACCTGGTCCAGGTCCTGCCTCATTACCTGGACTGGCCGGCGTTGGGCGAGCTGCCCCCGGCCTTCGAGGTGGCGGTTGGGGCTTTGGACCTCAGCGGCCGACTGGATATTGAGGCAGGCCGGTTCCAGGCGCTTCAGGCGCAACTCAGTGTCCAGGAGCTGTCCCTGGCGGGGGAGGTCGCTGCTCATGGGCCGCTGGCGCTGGAGGCGGCGCGGCTCGAATTCCAGGTCACGGCGGACCCCCGGGCCGGCCGCCTTCAGGTGGCGGGTACGGACCTGATCCTGGGGCTGCCAGCGGTCTTTGGTGCGCGTCCCCCCCTGCGGGTCGATCATCTGGCCGGTCCCCTCGACTGGGCGCTCGATCCCGTGACGGGCCTGAGCCTCAGCGGCAAAGGCCTCTCCGCCTCCAACCCCGATCTGGGCGTGCGGCTGGCCTTTAGTTCTCGGGTCCCCTGGACGACGCCGGGCGGTGGTGGGGACCTGCCGGCACTAAGCGCTCTGGCGCCGGCCGCGGCGGAGTTGGATCTGCGCGGCGAGATCCTGAACGCCACGGCGGCGCGCATCCGCGATTATCTGCCGGATCCCCATCTCCGGCCTCGGGCGCGGGCCTGGCTGGATCGTGCCTTTCCCGCTGGCCGGGTGCCCTGGGGCCTGGTCCTGTTCCAGGGGCGGCTGGGGGATTTTCCCTTCCGCCAAGGGCCCGGAGACTTTCAGATCCTGTTGCGGGTCGAGGACATGGCCCTGGACTTCGATCCCGACTGGCCGCGGCTGAACAGACTTGAGGGTATCGTGCATTTCCACAATCAAGGCCTCGCCATCGCGACCCAGGGCGGTCGCATCCAGGAGGTCCCGCTGCTGGAGGTCCAGGCCAGCATCCCGGATCTGGCGGAGACTCGGTTCTTGGGGGTCAAGGGGACGGCGCAGGGTCTTTGGACATGGACCTCCCCCTCGATCCCGAGGACCATCCCGAGGATCACCTGCGCCTGGACGGCGCCCTGTCCTGGCCCGCCCGAGCCGACGCCGGTGGTGCCGGGGATGTCGGGAATGATGGTGAAGCCAGGGAAGCCGGGGAAGCCAGCGAAGCCGGAGATGAGGGGGATGAAGGGGATAAAGGTGATAAGGGAGATGTAGGAGATGAAGGAGATGAAGGAGATGAAGGGGATGAAGGGGATGAAGGGGTTGACGGGGTGGATAGGGATCAACCCCCGGCCCGTCTTGCGCTGAAGGGGACGAGCCTGGCCCTCACGGACCTGGCGGGTGCTGTGAGCTTCACGGCCGAGGGAGTGACCCGTTCCCGGGTCCTGGGTCGTTTTATCGGTCGCCCCCTGACGCTGGACCTGGCGCGCATTCGGGATCCCAAGTATCCCGAGGGCTTGACGGGGCTGCGGATAGAGGGTCGGTCCGCGGTCAGCGAGCTGTCTGGACACCTGCCCGCCCCCTTCTGGCGCCATCTGGAGGGTGAGGCCCCCTGGGAACTGGCGGTCAGGATTCCCGATCCACCGCCCCAGGCGGAGGCCAGCACCCTGGCGGCGGAT
>JAGVUH010000212.1 GCA_019136395.1 Gammaproteobacteria bacterium | reverse complement strand
TAGAAGTGGCCGGTGAAGCTGAGGCCATAGACGCAGCAGGCGGAGCCACACAGCACCGTGGCCGTGCGCCGCATGCGCAGACCCACCCGCAGCGCGCCGAAGGCCGGGCACATGGTCTGGGGCTGGTCGTGGGGACCCGGTGCCGGGGCGTCCAGCGCTTGGGTGGTCGGGTTCGGCACGGCGGGGTTCGACGGGCAGGTCGCGGCGGTCATGGCGGCGTCACGCGGCAAGTCACTCAGGACTCGTCGTAGATGACCTCCAGGGACGGCTTGGGCGCGGGGGCCTGGGCACGCATGTCGGCGGGGGTGGCCGGTTCCATGACCACGCCCTGACCGGCGCCCTGGCCGCTGAACAGCCCGAGCAGGGCCTCGCCCCCCAGGGGCTTGGGCTGGAGCGGCGCCGCCAGGGACAGGTTGTTTGCCAGTTCCTCGAACAAGGGGGCCCAGGTGTCACCGGGGCGGGCGACGATCTGATAGCTGGCGCTCTTGCGGCGGATCTCGTCGTGGGCGGGGATGGTGGCCAGGACCGGGATGCCGACGCCCTCGGCGGGGCCTCCCCGGTGCCGTCGTCCTTGTTGATGACCATGCCGGCGACGCCGACGTTGCCCCCCAGGCGGCGGAAGTACTCCACCGCGGAGCAGACGTTGTTGGCCACGTAGAGGGACTGGAGGTCGTTGGCGCCGACCACCACCACCTTCTGGCACAGATCCCGGGCGATGGGCAGGCCAAACCCGCCGCAGACCACGTCACCCAGGAAGTCGAGCAGCACGTAGTCGAAGTCCCAGTCGTGGAAGCCCAGGCGCTCCAGGATCTCGAAGCCGTGGATGATGCCCCGCCCGCCGCAACCGCGGCCGACCTCGGGCCCGCCCAGTTCCATGGCGAAGACGCCGTCGCGCTTGAAGCAGACGTCGCCGATCTCGACCTGCTCGCCGGCCGCCTTCTTGCGCGCCGAGGTCTCGATGATGGTCGGACAGGCCCGCCCGCCGAACAGCAGGGTGGTGGTATCGCTCTTGGGGTCGCAGCCCAGCAGCATGACCTTGCGCCCCTGCTGGGCGAGCATGTAGGAGAGATTGGCCAGGGTGAAGCTCTTGCCGATGCCACCCTTGCCATAGATGGCGATGATCTGGGTCTGCCCAGGCACGGTGGCCCCAACCAGGGCGGTCGGGTCCGGCTGGGGGCTGGACCAGCCCGACGCCAGTCCCGCGTCGTGGGCCATCGCCGGGTTCGGCTTGAGGGGGCTGTGGTGCAGGCCGATGGTGGTCATGCCAGGCCCCGCCAGTCGAGGACCATCTTGAGGCAATCCGGGTCGGTGAAGGCGGTGCGATAGGCCGCCTCGGCCTCGCCCGCCGGACGGCGATGGGTGATGAGCCCGTCCAGGGACAGGCGGCCCGCGGCGATCAGGGCGGTGACGGCCAGCATGTCGGGTTCCTTCCACTCCGCGGCGACCCGCAGGCGGGCCTCACGCATGAAGGCGGGGGGGAAGCTGAAGGACAGGGGGTCGTGATAGAAGCCGGCCAGGACGATCTCGCCGCCCGGGGCCAGCCGGGCGATAAGCCGGTCGAGAATCTGACTGTCGCCGCTCACGTCGCAGATGACCGGGTAATCGCGGCGCTCGTCCGCCGCCGGGTCCCGGACCTCATAGCCCTGGGCGCCGCTGGCGCGCTGGGGGTTTTGCTCCCAGACCACCGGCGACCCCCCGAGGGCCACGGCGATACGGGCGAGGAGCCGGCCCAGCACCCCGTGACCGACGATGAGCTCGGGCAGGCGGTCACCGGCAGCGGCCAGGGCATGGTAGGCGGTGCCGGCCAGGGCCAGCAGCACGGCCTGGTCCTCCAGGCCCTCGGCGAGGGTGACGGTCCGCGCCCCCGGGACCACCAGATGGGCGGCGGCGCCGCCAAAGAGGCCACGGACCGGACCGAAGCAGCGCGCGCCGGGGACGAAGACCCGCTCGCCGACCGTTCGGCCCGACCTATCCCCGGCCAGAGCGACGCGCCCCACGGACTCATAGCCCGGGACCAAGGGGTAACCCATGCCCGGAAAGGGCGGCATCTGGCCGGACCAGAGCAGACGCTCGGTGCCGGTGCTGATCCCGCTCCATTCGATATCGACCAGCACGTCCTCCGCGCCCGGAGGCGTGAGATCCAGCCGCTGCAACCTGAGCTGTTGGGGCTGATCGAGGACGACGGCTAGCGTGTCTAGGTTCACCAAGGGTCTCGCGGGAGGGAACGGGGGCCTGTCATCCTGATCCAAGACGACGATGTCAGTGTAACTTTACTGCCAAGAGTGTCAAGCGCTATTTACAGTCTCAGGCCACCTCGGCGGTGATCAGCCCCGTCAGCAGGGGTCGGCGCGTGCGCCGCTGACGCACCCGCACGAAGCCCGCCTCCCCCAGCATGGCCGCCAATTCCACCGCGGTGCGGGGGCGCCCGCTGCCCATCGCCAGGAGATAGAAGCCGAAATAGGCCTCCCCCATGGGCTCGGCCCCGGGGGTGCCGGCCAGGGGTTCCGCCAGCAGCAGGGTCCCGCCGGGCGGGAGGGCGGCATGGGCCGCGGCCAGCAGGCGCCTGACCGCCTCATCGTCGTGATCGTGGACCACGCGCACCAGGGAGATGACGTCCGCCCCGCGGGGCAAGGCATCGGTCAGCATGTTGCCGCCGAAGGCCTGGGCCCGGGCCGCCAGGCCCTCCGTTGCGAAGCGCGCCTGAGCGCGGGCCGCCACCGCCGGCAGGTCGAAGAGTTGCAGGCGCAGATGGGGCCAGCGGGCCGCCACGCTGGTGAGGAAGCGCCCCTCGCCGCCGCCGACGTCGAGGAGGCAATGCCGACCCTGGAGGGAACAGGCATTGAGGATGTCGCCGGCGACCAGGGACTGGGAGGCGGACATGAGGCGCGAGTAGTCGGCCACCGCCCCCGCCTCCAGACCGGCGGGCTCAGCGGTGGCGGCATAGGACCAATAGGACCCCAGCCGGGTCGGCTCGCCCTCCCCGCGCAACAGGGCGACGGGGTCCGCCAGGTCGGCGTAGAGCATGGCGTGATGCTCGACCATGGCGGCGATCCCCGGGTTGCCCAGCAGAGCCGCCCCCTGGGCCCCCAGGCCATAGCCACCGTCCGGCCAGGGCTCGACCAGGCCCAGGGTGCCGGCGGCCTTGAGCAACCGCAGGGTCCCCACCTCGTCGAGCCCCAGGTGCCGGGCCAATTCCTCCTGGCTTCGGGGCCCCGCCGCGAGGAAGGGCAGCAGGTCCAGTTGCACGCAGGCGAAGAGGATCTGGGAGTAAACGAACCCGGCGGTGACGTCGAAAAGGGCGCGGGCGCGGCGCCGCGCCAGGGGGCGGGTGAGGGGAAAGTCCACCGCCCAACGCTGGAAGCGGGGATTGGCCAGCAACTGGTTGCGCAGGGCCAGCCAACGCGACCGCAGATTAGTCGTGACGCCCATCATGGCAGGTATTGTCCGGCCTCCACCGCCAGCGGCAAGGAGCGAACCCTTGTTCGGGCCTCCCCCACCATCCGCATGGAGGCAACTCTAAGCGGAACCGCTTCGTTTCTTAGGATCATTGAGCGTCAGTCCCTCTAACCCCATCACTGCCCTGCTCGCCCGAGCGGTTCATCTCAAGCCGCGCGGCTGGCCAGTTCCTTGGGCAGGATGCGCGCCGACTCACCGGCGATCAGGGTCTTGAGGGCCTCCGCGCCGGGGCAGGCCGGTACCTGGGCCACCGCCGCGGCCACCAGGTCCCGCAGCCGCTTGGCGGCACCCTCCACCCCCAGTTCCTCCACGGCGCTGGGGCGGCCGAGTTGGGCGTCCCGCTGGACCGGCTTGCCAAGTTCCGCCACGTCGCAGAGGGCATCCCGCAGGTCGTCGGCGACCTGGTAGGCCTCCCCCAGGCACTCCCCCACCCCCCGCCAGGGGGCGGGGTCGGCGCCGGCGGCCTGGGCCCCGGCGACGCAGGCGGCCACGAAAAGGGAGCCGGTCTTGGCATGGTGGTAGGCGGAGAGCGACACCCGCGGCTCGCACTCCCAGGCCTGGCCGGCGGCAATCCCCAGGGGCATGCCGACGGACTCGCCGATGGTCAGCAACAGGGGCGCCAGGCGTTCGGGACGCGCCGTCGCCCCCCGCGCCAGGGTCTGGAAGGCGAGCACGATCATGGCATCCCCCACCAGGACCGCCAGGCGCTCACCAAAGGCCCTGTGGACCGAAGGCTTGCCCCGCCGCAGGGGGGCGTCGTCGAAACAGGGCAGGTCGTCATGGACCAGCGAGGCGCAGTGCAGCAGTTCGATGGCGGCGGCGGCGGCATCCGCCAGGGCGGGGGCATCGTCGCCGCAGGCGCCGGCCACCGCCAGGCACAGCCGGGGCCGGACCCGCGCCCCACCCGGAAACACGGCGTAGTCCAGGGCCTCCGCCAACCGGGGGGGACAGCCCGCCGTCGTCGCCAGGGTGACCGCCGTCCTCAAGGCCTGATCGATACGGGAACTGACACTCATGGCCTCACTCCGGGGGCTGATCGGGTGGACGTAAACCAAGGATTACATATAACCGTGTTAAGATAGGCTGACACCCTTAGGCCGTCAAATGCAATCGCAGTGGTCAAACCCGAGAGGCGCGCCATGTCCCCTGCCCCCGTGATCGTCGTTGGCGCCGGCATGGCCGGCCTGGTGACCGCCCTGCTCCTCGCCCACCGTGGGGTCGAGGTGCTGGTCTGCGAACGTGGCGATCAGCCGGGGGGCAAACTGCGCGAGGTGCCGGTGGCCGGCCAGCGCATCGATGCCGGGCCGACGGTCTTCACCATGCGCTGGGTCTTCGACGAGCTGTTGGCTGAGGTCGGGACCCACCTGGAGGCCGAACTGGGCATCCGCCCCCTGGAGATCCTGGCCCGTCACGCCTGGGACCAGGGCGGTCGTCTGGATCTTTTTGCCGATCTGGAGCGGACCGTCGCCGCCATCGGCGACTTTGCCGGCGCCGTCGCGGCCCGGGGCTACCGCGACTTCTGCCGCGAGGCCCGTGGCGTCTATCAGACCCTGGAGCAGCCCTTCATCCGCGCCCCGCGCCCGACGCCAGTGAGCCTGGTGGGGCGGGTCGGGCCCTTCGGACTCAAGGGCCTGCTCAAGATCCGCCCCTTCGAGACCCTGTGGCAGGCCCTGGGCGAGCACTTCCCGGATCCCCGCCTGCGGCAACTCTTTGGCCGCTACGCCACCTATTGCGGGTCCTCGCCCTTCCTCGCCCCGGCCACCCTCATGCTTATCGCCCATGTGGAGCAGGAGGGGGTCTGGACGGTCGACGGCGGCATGCACCAGATCGCCGCCGCCCTGACGCGACTGGCCATGGCGCGGGGCGCCCGCTTCCGCTTCGGCACCGAGGTCGCGGAGATCCTCTCCGACCGCCGGCGGGTCAGCGGGGTCCGCCTGGC
>JAGVUH010000198.1 GCA_019136395.1 Gammaproteobacteria bacterium | reverse complement strand
ATAGTAACCGCTCGCGACCGCTTATGTATATGCTGGAGCGCTGAAGAGGTATGGAAAGTTGTTTCTGAATTTAGTCGAATGGAACCAGAGAAAGCACGCATGCATTTTAATCTTGGAGGTGACTCAAGAGATTGGCAGGTAAAACTGGCGCAGGCTGACATAAAAAGGAGCGGCCCATCACGGGAATATATAAAAAAAATATACTATCGGCCTTTTGATATTCGGTGGACTTATTTTACCGGCCGATCGCGGGGCTATTTATGCATGCCACGACGCGAATCCATGTCAAACATGCTTTCATCAAAAAATGTCGCACTAATTACATCTCGAATGACAAAAGGAGAGTCATTTCAGCATGTGCAAGTAACACGAAACATAAGCGAGGCGATTGTAATGTCGCCGAAAACATCGAATAACGGATTTATATTTCCTTTGTATTTGATTGCAGATAGCAGTAAGCCAAATGAGCTTGATTTGCGTACATCATCAGATGTTAACTTTGCACCTGCATTTTTGCAGAAAATTTCCTCATATTTCACAAATAGTCAGGTCTTTCCTAATAAGCTAACGCCCAACGACATATTCTATTATATATATGCCGTATTTCATAGTCCCAATTATCGGCGCCGCTACGCTGAATATCTGAAAATTGATTTCCCGCGCCTTCCATTGACCAATAACGCCGATCTGTTTCGCACGCTGGCCCGTCTTGGTGATGAACTCACTGCTCTGCAGCTTCTGGAATCGCCAAAGGTCAGCCAGCCAATCTCCCAGTATATCGGCAGCCCATCTCCCTTGATCGAGACGTACACCTGGTCGGATGACACCGTTTGGGTGGACAAGCGCCGTACCACAGGCTTCAAGGGCGTTCCCGAGGATGTCTGGAACTTCCATATTGGCGGCTATCAGGTCTGCCTAATATGGCTTAAGTACCGCAAGGGCCGCACCCTCTCCGACGACGACATCGCCCACTATCACAAGATCGTCGTCGCCCTGTCCGAGACCATCCGCTTGATGCGGGAGATCGACGAGGTCATCGACCAGCATGGCGGCTGGCCCGGTGCCTTCATGACTTCCACGGCCGGCAACGACGTATGATTGAAGAGAGGGAACCAGGTAAATCGGCTTGTCCGGATCAGATCGACATGATCGAGCACCAACGCACTGAGTGGAAATCCCTCTGGCGGGACGAATACCTAAAATGGATTTCCGGCTTCGCCAATGCCGAGGGTGGAGTTCTGGTTATCGGTCGCAACGATAAGGGGGAGGTTGTCGGTTTAACGGATGCGCGCCGGCTGCTGGTTGATCTACCCAACAAGATCCGGGATATTCTTGGGATTCTTCCGCAAATCAATCTGTTGGAGGAGGAGGGACGCGAGTACCTGGAGATCGTCGTCGATCCTTACCCCAATCCCATCAGTTGCCGGGGCGAGTATTTTTTGCGGACCGGGAGCACCAATCAGCTCCTCAAGGGTGCGGCCCTCGACAGCTTTCTCCTGAGGAAACATGGTCGCCATTGGGATGGGGTCCCGCTGCCGGGTGTCGCCCTGAGCGACCTGGACTTGGGGGCGCTCAAGGCCTTTCGCCAGCAAGCGCTCAAAAGCCAGCGTTTGTCCGACAACGTGCTGGCCGAAACCGAGCATACCCTGCTGGAAAAACTGCACCTGCTTGAAGGCGCCTATCTGACTCGTGCCGCAGTGCTGTTGTTTCATCCCGAACCGGAGCGCTTCTTCACCGGCGCCAGCGTCAAGATCGGCTACTTCCAGGATAACGCCAACCTTCGCTATCAGGATGAGGTGCAGGGTGATCTGCTCCGGCAGGTGGGCCAGACGGTTGAGATCCTCAAGACCAAGTATCTCCGAGCCTGGATCAGCTACGAGGGGCTTCAGCGGGTCGAGAGCTGGCCCGTGCCGCTGGCCGCGCTGCGTGAAGCGGTGTTGAACGCCATCGTCCACAAGGATTATGGCAGCGGTATTCCGATTCAGATCAGCGTCTATCCGGACCGTTTGATGATCTGGAATCCCGGCCAGTTGCCATCCAACTGGACCATCGAGAAATTGCTGCAAAAACATTCTTCGCAGCCCTTCAATCCCGATCTGGCCAACGCCTTCTTCCGCGCGGGCCTGATCGAGGCCTGGGGACGAGGGATCGAGCGGATGATGGAGGCCTGCGTCAGCGCGGGCGTCCCGCCACCGGAATTCCGGGATGAACCGACGGGGCTGTGGATCGAGTTTCGTTTCCCCCTTCAGCCAGGAACGGGTAAGCCCGCCCAAGTCGAGGCCCAAGTCGAGGCCCAAGTCGAGGCCCAAGTCCCTCTGACCGATCGGGATTGGGACGTTTTGACGACTTGTTCCACTGGCGAACGCAGCGGCAAGGAACTGGCCCTGGCCGCCGGCTACCTGTCCCGGACCGGCAACTTCAAGAAGGGCCTACAGCGGCTTATAGACCTTGAGCTGATAGAACTGACGATTCCTGACAAGCCCACCAGTAGCCGGCAACGCTATCGGATCACGCCCAAAGGACGGGCCTGGGTGGCGGCACGGTCAGGAAGGGGAGCTAGCCGATGACCGATAGCGCCGAGCGAAATACCCTCTGGTCGGATTTCCTGACCGCCTGGCCCCCTGGGCGCGTCCGCCAGATGACGCTGGAGGACTACACCAACCCCGATCGGGACGATGCCTTCATCTATTGGATCGAGGCGCGGTTGGAGAAACTGGGCAACATCAAGGGAGGGTCGGCGTTCAAGTTTGGCATCTATTACCGGGATAAGACTGAGGCCAAGGAACCCGGCGGCGGTCGGGTATGGGGCGAGCGCTATGCCTGGCTCAGCAAGTACGGTGCAACCGAGCCGGAGGCCTTCGCCACCATCCGGGGCCGCCTGATCGGCGTCCTTGACGCGGTCCAGGAAGGCAAGCTGGCGCGCATCGAGGAGATCGACCTGGCCCCCGTCCTGAAATGGAAGGTTGCCTTTCTCTACCAGGACCGGGCCAAACCGCTGCTGCTTCCGATCTATAAGAAGGAGATGCTGTTCTATCACTACCGCAGCATCGACCCGGGTGCCCGGCTGGGCAGCACCCCCTACCACGTCATGTACGAGACGCTGCTGGAGCGCCACCTGGCGGGTGGGGACGTGCTCGAAGTCGGCCGGCATCTCTGGGAAGCCTGGGATGCCGCGCGCGATCGCACTCCGCGCGCCTGGGCGGTCCCCTTGGCTTGGACCATCCAGGACCCTGAGGCGATCGAGGCGCTGTGTAACAAGCGGCAGGTCGAGCCGGAAGATGTGGACCCCTTCCTCGACAACCTGCTCAGGGCGGCGGATCTGGCGGAGGGGGACCAGATCGCCCTGCTGGTCGAGGGCGAGGTGCGCGCCCTGGGGACACTCACCAACGTCGAGCCGGGGCAGTATGCCTGGAACCAGGTGCCGGTCAATTTCCCCTCGGTGCTGCTGGTCAACCCGACCACCGAGGTGATGCTGCTGGACGCTGCCGATCGTCAAAAGATGTGGGGCCAGCTGCCGCCGGTAGCGCGCCGGGTGGAGAGGCTCGCAACCGTCCCGCCAAGCGCGCCACCGCCAAGTCCGACACCCTCCGCCTCGGAAGTGACGCCTCGGCCCGAGCCGCTCCCGCCGCCCTGCGAGCCGTCCAATATTATCCTTTACGGCCCACCGGGCACGGGCAAGACCTACCGGACGGTACGGCGCGCGCTCGAGGTGATCTTGGGTCCCGACAAGCTGGAAGGGCTGAGGGACAAGGGGCTGCTACCCCTGTTTCGCGAGCACCAGGCACGCGGCCAGATCGAGTTCGTGACCTTCCACCAGGCCTATGGCTACGAGGAGTTCGTGGAGGGCATCCGTCCGGTGCTGGATCAGGGAGCCGATGCCCAGGTTCGCTACGAGATCCATGACGGGGTCTTCAAGCGGATCGCCCTGCGCGCCGCGGCGGAGGGGCTGCGTACCGAAAGCGCCCAGCCCGACTTCGACGAACTCTGGGAGCAACTGGTCCGTGACCTGGGCAGCGAGGGGACGCGAATCGTCAAGGCTTTGAGCGGCAAGACCTATCAGCTCTCGCTGAGCAGTCAGGGCAGCATCTGGTCGACGCCCTGCCAGGTCGATGCGGAGAACAATCTCCTCGCCCTGGAGGAGGGGCACCAGACGGCCTCGCGGGAGAATGCCTTTCTCTACTGGAAACACCGCCAAGAGCTGGGGCCAGATCCCAAGCAATTCACCTACGAGAAGACCACCCAGCTCTTTGCCCGGGAGAAGGGCGGCACCGGCGGCAACCACTACACCGCGCTCTTACTCGTCTACACCCAGCTCCTCGACCTGAGTCGGACGGCCGGGGCGCGCAAGGCCGAGTTGATCGACCGTACGGCACGGGTCCAGCAGGCCCTGGACAAGCCGGGGCCCTCGGCCACCTTCTCCTTCTCGGCGCGCTCGCCGCAGTACGTGTTGATCATCGACGAGATCAACCGCGGCAACATGAGCAAGATCCTGGGCGAGTTGATCACCCTGCTGGAGCCTGACAAGCGCCTGGCGGCCCGCAACGAGCTGAAGTTGCCGCTGTCCTACACCCCGCATCATCGGTTCGCGGTCCCGCCCAACCTGCACGTCCTCGGGACCATGAACACCGCCGACCGGTCCATCGCGCTGATGGATGTGGCCCTCCGTCGGCGCTTCACCTTCGAGGAGTTGATGCCCGACGCCGGTATCATCCGTGAGGTCCTGCGGGAGCGCATACCCCACAAGGCCTTCATCGCGCTGGTGGCGGACCTGTTCGACACCCTCAACGACCGCATTCGCTTCTTGTACGACCGGGACCACCAACTCGGGCATTCCTATTTCCTCGATCTAACGGACGTCGAATCGCTGCGGCTGGTCTTCCGGGACCGCCTGATCCCCATGCTCCAGGAATATTTCTATGGTGCCTGGGACAAGATCTGTATCGTCCTGGGCTGTCCCTATGACGAAGTGGGCATGCCCAAAAGGCACAAGGCCCCACACCTGCTCGCTACCGGCCCGTCAGGCAAGGCCTATGCCCACCCAATCATTACCGCCAGGACCTTCCCCGAGGTGGAGACCCTGGGCTTTGACCATGACGATTACGAGGATCGGGTGGATTACCAGGTGCGGGGGGCTTTCCAGCGCGGCGACCTGTCCCCGGAAGACCTCTATCGCACCTTCCTCGGCGTCCTGGCCCTTGACGCCGCCAGTTATCAAGAGCGCTTGGGGGAGCTGCTTGCCTCGGGATCATCCGCATCAACCACCGCGCAACTAGCAAGCGGGGGGTGACCATTTGAGACGCCTGGTGGTGAGCGAGCACAGTCGCATCGAGCGCCAATCAGCGACCATAAGTGGCGCAGAAGGTGCCGGGGGCCTGGAGGGTCACCTGTACGACCGCCTGCACACCTACGATTGCGCCCAGCGCGAGCCGGCCCAGCGCATCTTCGACTGGTCCGACGGTTACGCCCGCGCCACCCAATGGGTCGGCGTGGTGCAGATACCGGGGGTGCAGATCGAGATCCTGCCCAAGATCGATGCCTTGGCCGGTGCGACCCCTCCCGTGGGGACCGGCACTGGGGCTGAGCTTCAGCCCGGGCCTGACGGCGAGGAGGCCCGGTACGCGGCACGGCGGAACCTGCTCTACATGCTGGCCATCTGCGGAGACGTGCCGGTGCGCAGTCGCGACGTGGCCCGTCTGGCCATCCGTCAAGCCCCCTTGTCGGAAACCCTGGCCGCCATCTTCGCCGATCGCCTGCGGCAGGAACTGCTCCGGGGGCCGGAACGTGCCTATCAGGAACGGGAGGCCGATCTGCGCCGCTTCAAGGGCAAGCTCCACGTCCCACGTCAGATTCTCCGCAACCAGGTTCATCGGGAACGCTTTTACTGCCGGTTCGACGAGTTTTCCGAAGACACCCTGATGAACCGGATTTTCCGGGCCTCCTGCCGGGTGCTGCTCGACTATACGCGCTCCCCAGCCACCCAGGATGCCCTGCGGCAGTGCCTGCTGTTGCTTGATGGCGTACCAGACACCGCTATCCAGGAAACGGACTTTGGCCGCATCGCCATCAATCGTCAGAACGAGCGCTTCGCGGACGTCTTGCGCTTCTGCCGCCTGCTGCTGGCGGGCCGGAGCCCCACCATCCAGGCCGGCGCCACCCCGACCTTTTCCCTGCTGTTCGACATGAACAAGGTCTTCGAGCGTTTCGTGGCCGCCTTTCTGCGCCGCCATGTCGCCCCGGGGTTGACGGAGGTGGAGGTCCATCCCCAAGGGGGGCAACACAAGCGTCATCTGATGACGAGCGAAGGCCTGGGGGTGCTGCGTCTGGAGCCGGACCTGTTCGTCCTTGGCCCCGGTGGCCGGCGCCTGGTCATGGACACCAAATGGAAACTCCTCGCCCCCGGGCGGCGCGGTCGCGGCGGTGTCACCGAGGCCGACCTCTATCAGCTCTACGCCTATACCCGGCGATACGGCTGCGCGCGCAGCGTGCTCCTCTATCCCCATTCCCCCGGACTGGAACCCCGTGATTTCGATGTCCTGGACGCCCAGGGCCTCAGCCAGGAGCGGGTGGCGATTCGCCATGTGCGCTTGCACCGCAACCTGCACCAGGAGGCCGAACGTGCCTCCCTGGCCCGGGAATTGGCCGCCATTCTGCGCGAGGGGCTGAACCTGGGTATGGACCTCAACGATCCTGTTGCCGTCGGGAGGGCGACATGACGCCAGCCACCGTCACGCCAGCCGCGCGATCGCTCCCCGCTTGGGTGGCGACGCGTGCTTCCTTCGATCCCCTGGTCGAGCGGGCCCTATTGACGCGTCTGAGTCTGACGGAAGAGGCTTTGCTTCGCGACAGCCACTGGCACCTGGGCCAGGATGCCCGGCTCCGCGAGGACCTGCGCTTTCGTCCCACCCCGTGGGGGCAGTGGATCGTATCGACGAGCTTTCTGGCCAATGATGCTCTTTTCCAGCAACTCCACCAGGATCCCCGGCACCCTCCTGACTTGGAGGAGGCCCTCCGGGAGCTGGAGGCACGGATTCACCGCCACTGCGTCTTTTGCACCGCCGATCCCCGCTTTGTGCTGGATGGCGGCAAGCTGCGCCTCGCGGCGCGGGAACTGAGCACGACCCCCCTGATTGAGGATCAAGTGGGGGATCTGGAGAAATACCAAACCCATCTGCCGGTCTACAGTCTCCGGGCCGCGGCGGCCTCCCTGCCTGCCGGGGACTGGGGCCGGGCCGCCCAGGAGGAGGTGATCGCGCCCCTGGGTTGGCTGGCGGTCTCCACCGGTCACAAGCTCAATCCACGCCAGTTCGTCGCCCGGATCGAGGGGCACAGCATGGACGACGGGCGCAGCGGACTGGTGGATGGCGGCTATGCCATCTTTGAGTGGTGGCCTGCCGGGACGCGACAAAATCTCAACGTCCTGGTGCGGGGGGCTTTCACCGACCCGGAGACGGGCCATTACGCGGTCAAGAAGTATCGCGCCGATCAGCGGGACGCCGAGGGACGGCACCAGCGTATCAGCCTGGTGTCGCTGAATCCCGATAAGGCGCGCTATCCGGACATCGCCCTTGAGGTCGCCGAGGAGGCGCAGATCACGGTGGTGGCCAAGGTCGTGGATGCCCTGCGGCTGGAAGATTTCGCCCGTCGGCCCCGCCCCGCGCGACGACCCGGCCGGCGCGATCTGTCCTCTCCGGAGGCCCTGGCCGAGATCAACCAGTCCTTGGCCGATCACCTCGCCCGCTTCTTTGCACCGGTGCCCGTCGGTGACCTGGATGACGAGGCGGATGCCGCAGCGGCGGCCGCCGCGCGAGCCGAGTGGCGAGCGGAGCTGGTCTGCCTTCCGGCCGAGGCGGGTGGCTTACACCTCGAAGTGGGCCCCCTGTTGGGCTTATGGCGCTTCGTCAAGCAACTTCGACTCAAGGGTACCGACCTGGACCAAGGGCTCCTGGCCGCGAACCTCCGCATGCGGCCAGTGCGGGTCCCCGTGCTGCCGGCCTCGGCGCCCTGGACCTGGACGGCGGCCGGTTTCGAGGATGATCCCGATGTGGATGTTTCGGCCCTGGACACCCCCGCCCTCCCCAGTACCAGGGTCACGGTGTTCCGGGTGGATGCGGAGGGTATTGGCCGGCAGGTATCCAGCCAGACACTCTCCCCGGGTCAGGGTTACCGGTTGTTGCTGGCCGAGGAGTTGCTCACGACCCTGGCGCAGCGGCCAGCCGTCTCGCCCCTGGGGCCGGGATGGTGGCTATGGGAGTTAGAGGTGCGAACCACCCTGCCCGCGGAGATAACCACCCTGCTCAGGGACCTGGAGCTGGAGGTGGGGGAAACGCAGGCCGCGCTCGATTGGGTGCTGGTGCCCCCCGTAGCCTGGCGCTTCAATCCCAAAGGGCTTGTCTATCCCTGCTTTCTGGCCGATCAGGCCCCCGTGGTGCGGGTTGAGGGTCCGGACATCGAGGCCCCCGGGACGGCCACTTTGTTCGTGCATGGCCCTAGTGGCCACCAGGTTCTGCCGCTGCCGCTGGGATCGCGCCATCTAGTCCGTCTGGATAGCCTCTCCCTGGGACCCCATGCCGTCCAGATTCTGCACGACCGGACCCGCATTGCCCCCGAGCGCCTGGTGTGCGAGGTGATCGCCGCGCCACCGGCTCCCCCCCCTGCTCAGTGGCGCCTCAAGCTCGCAGACCAGGTCATCACCCCGGGAGCGGAAGGCCTGGCCATGGTGCCGCCTCAGGATCTGGCGGCTTGGGATGAGGCCGAGGCCCCCACCGCTCCTCTCCCCCTGGAGATCGAGGCCCCGCCGGGTTGGCCAGTCCGCGTCCTGTGGCGGGAATTGGCCGAAGACCTGCTGGGCGATCTCCATGCCGATCAGGCGGGGCGGGTGGATGCGGCGGCGGTCCTGGCGATGAGCCGTGAACGACGGCGCCGGCATACCATGGGGGATCTGGTGCTCGATCTTGGGGAGCTTGGCGCCGCCACGCTTCAGCATGAACGGCGAGCCACGCCGACCGCCATCCAGGCAGAACTCCAGACCTTGGTGAACCAGCGTGGCGAGATGGTGCAGCGCCTGGCCGGTGCCTATCTCCAACTCCGCCCCCTGTGGTTCGAGCGTGTCTGTACCGCCCTGGGCTACGAACTGGAACCAACCCCGGTCGGGGATGCGTCCACGGCACCCGCCCACGTCGTGGCTTACCCTTTACAGCATACCGAGCGACTGGGCACGAGCATCCACCGCCAACCGGTGCGGCTACTGCTCCTGGTCGAGGACCTTTCTCAGCCCCTGACCGAGCCCCTGCTTGGCTGGCTGGATGAAATCTGCGCCGCGGCGGGTCTGCGTGACGTTCTGGTCAGTGATGGGCTGCGTTGGGCGGCTCACCGCCGCAACTCGCGCTTGGCCCTACAGGTCTGGGATCTGGGGGAAGTGGTCAGGGAGCACCAGGTCCTCCTCGACTTCCTGCACGTCGCGGCGGAGGGCGTATGACCCGACTGGCGTTAATCGACGATGACCAGGCCCTAGAATTTTTCCGTGCCCTGCTGGGGGCTGAGCCTGCTCGGGAAACCGCGATCGCGGAGTTGATCCGGGCTGAGGTTTCGGCGCGCGGGTTCTGTCAGCGGGCCACGACCGTCCGCCGTATCTGCCGTTTCGCCGCCCCCGTCGTCAACCTCGACGTGGCCATGGTCAACGACCTCTGTACCCAACTCGAACGTGAAGGTGACATCCTGATGGCGGATGCCGGCCTCCTGGTGGCCCCCCCCTTACGCGCGATCGATTTGGGGCAGGGCCGCTTTCGTCTGGCGACCAGCCTGACCACGCAGCGACTACAGACCCTCCTGCCAGGCTCCTGGGGGTTGGTGGGTATCGGGCGGACCTGCCAGGCGGAGAATGCGGCGCACTTCCGTGCCCGGGTGGCCGAAATGGGGGGCAAGGTCCTCACTCCGGCGGCCTGGGCGTGCCTGGACCGGGTTCCGGCCGCGGACCAAGCCTGGTTGGATGGGCTTGACCGCCGACTGCAAGCCACGCCCGAACCAGCCGGTAGCCTGGAGCATGACGAGCCCCTTGCCTGGAGCGGATGTCGAATGACCGCGGAGGGCGTCCGCTGGCAGTCTTCGGCGCACGCCGTCGACGCATGCCTGTGGCGTGCCCGAACCCGTTACGGTTACTGGCGCCATGCCTGGTGCCGGGAGGGTCCACCCTCGACCTCGCCCTTTGTCTCTTGCGGGGCTGACGCGGGCAGCCGCACCGTTTTTGCCCTGGCGCGGGTGCAGGGTCCGCCCTTGACCCTGGTCGTTACCCAGGATGACGCTCGGGCGGTGTTGACGATCCCGCACTGGTTGCCGGTAGCGGAGTACCGCTATTTGACGGTCTGCGCCACGCACCGCGAGATCGAACGCTCCGGCAGCCGCTGGTCACTGTCAAGGGAGCAAGTGGCGGGGGTGCTGGCCATGTTGGAGGCGCGCCTGGGACTGGTCATGGACTCGGGGACAGGCGGATGAGCAAACGACAGATCACTATCAAGCCAACCTGCATGCGGGAGATCCTCGCCTACCCGGCGGATCGCGCGGCATCCCTGTGGGAAAAGATCAACCAGTTGGTGACTGATCCGCTTCCGGACGGCAAGGCCAAAAAGAAGCTGCAAACCGCGGAAGGAATTTATCGGCTGCGCGTCGGGGACCATCGGGTGTTTTACCGTTTCGGCGACGATTGGGTGTCATTGCTGGGCCTGCGCCGTCGGCACGAAAGCACGTACCGTGAAATCCCCGCCGCGGGTGAGGAGCTGAATTTACCCCCTGATGAGGAGGAGGATCTCGATGCCTCGCTCGTGGAGGCACCGCGGGCTTTTTCTTTCGCCCCGGCGGAGGCGGAAACACCGTTGCCCTTCGAGTTAACCAGGGGCTGGTTAACCGAATTGGGTATCCCCGTCTCGGCGCACCCGGTGCTGCGTCGCTGCCGGACGGAGGAGGACTTGCTTGATGCCGCCGTGCCCAGCGAGATGCTGGCACGGGTCCTCGACGCCATCTTCCCGCCAAGTCTGGCGGGGCTGGCCCAGCAACCGGATCTGCTCGTTCCCTCAACTGAGCATTTGATCCGTTACAAGGAGGGCGATCTGCTGGGTTTCCTGCTCAACCTCGACGAGGACCAGCTTAAGCTGACGCGCTGGGCGCTGAAAGGCCCGACGATGGTGTGGGGGGGTGCGGGGACGGGTAAGAGTACCGTGGCGCTTTACCGCATTAAGGCGGTCTTAGAGCGGGCGGGGGCTACTGGCCGTGAGCGGGTATTGTTCACGACCTACACCCGCGCGCTCCAGGCGGTCTCCCAGCAGTTGCTGGAACAGATCCTGACCCCGGAGCAACTGGCCCGGGTCAGGGTCGCCACCTGCGATCAGGTGGCGCGGGAGATCGTTCACAGCCAGCGACCCTTGCGTGACTGGGAATCCGATCGGGATGCTTACCGCCGGCTGCGCGACCTCCGCCAAACCTACGTCGCCAGCCTCGCGTCCTCCTTCGAGGGGCGATTGCGCGCCCGGGCCTTGGCCCGTCTTTCGGACGCTTATCTCCTGGAGGAATTCGATTGGATCATTACCGGCCGGGATCTGCGCCGCCTGGAAGATTACCTTAATGCCCCGCGCCCCGGCCGCGGGGTAGCCTTTCCCGCGCGCCTGCGGACGGTGGTGTGGGAACTCTGTCAGGTCTTCCGCCAGGGAGGCGGGGGCGAGCGGTTTCCGGACCTGCGAAACGAAGCCGTCGCGATCGTCCGCCAGGGCGGCTGGCGGGGACATTGGGACTATGTGTTTGTCGATGAAGCTCAGGATCTGAGTCCCGCCGCCTTGGCCCTCATGGCTGAGGTCTGCTCCGGTCCCGAGGGTCTCTTCTTTGTGGCCGATGCCAAGCAATCGCTCTATTCACGAAGCTATAGCTGGACTTCAGCGCACCCCCGCTTGCAGTTTCGGGGCCGTACCGCGGCCCTCAAGCGCAACTACCGCTCCACCCGGGAAATCGATCAAGCAGCCTTCTCGCTGTTGGTGCCTGAGGAGGGAGAAGTCCTCGAAGCCTCCGCCAGTATCCATGCCGGGCCACTGCCCATCCTGGTGACCGGGGTCAACCCGGAGCAGGAGGTGGATTGGATTATCCGCTTCGTGCGGCAGATGGCTCGGCATCTGCATCTGCGGCAGAACGCGGCGGCGGTTCTGGTCCCTGGCGCCGCGATCGGGCAAGCCCTGGCAACCAGTCTGAAGGCTGCGGGTATGCCTGCCACCTTCTTCGCCGGCCGTGACCTGGACCTGAAAGCGGATTGTCTGAAGGTGATGACCCTCTACTCCGCCAAGGGCCTCGAATTTCCGATCGTCGTCGTGGGTGGCTTCTATCCGGGAACTTACCCCGACGCCGGGGACTTTGACGACGCCGACCTCTTCAACGAGCGCCTGCGGCACGAACGGCGGCTGCTCTATGTGGCCCTGACGCGGGCCATGCGCGGACTCATGCTGCTTGTGCCCAAGGATTGTCGCCATCGTGCCCTGGTCGAGCTGGATACCACCCAATGGCATCTGGAGGTGGCTGGATGACGGTTCTGAAGCTCAGCAAATACACGGACGAAGACAACCGCCTGTGCGATAAGCATGACGCTGAATTCCTGCGCCGCAAGCTGACGCCAGAGGCCAGCCTGGACTTCACGGGGGTTATGGATGTGTCCTCCGGATTTCTGGACGTGCTGTTGGAACATGAGACCCCGGAATCGATTGGGGATCGAGTCACCGGGATGAACCAGGCAGTGGACCAGGCCCTGGTGAACTGGGTGGACCGGAAAGCCAATCCCGTGTCAGTGATTGAGCGACCGCGGCAGCGGCCAACCGTCCGGTTGCCCCAGCGCCCTCCTGAACCTTCCCCGGTGGAGCGGCCGCCAACCCTGGACGACCGCTACACCCCTACCCGACTGGTACGCCGTCTAGCCGATGCCCTCCGCGGCTATATCGAGAGCGCTTATCCCCTTAGTGACCCCTGGTTGGTCAAGTCGCGGCGCTTGTTACTGGAAACCGAGGCGGATGGACATTTGTTGGCCCAGGAGCCCTTTATCGAGACCACCCCACGCTACCAGAGCGCTGACCAGGGTTACGGTGGGATCGGTCTACCAGCGCATCTGGGGCAACTTTTTGAGCGTCTTGCCGGCCAGTTGGCCGTGGCTAGCACCCCTGATGACCCGCGCACCATCCTCTATCCTGGAATTTACCGCCACCAGGCGCGGGCTTTTCGGGCCTTTCTCAGCGAAGGACGGGACATCGTCGTGGCGACCGGCACTGGTTCGGGCAAGACTGAGTGCTTCCTGGTTCCGGGGTTAGGCGCCCTTTACGACGAGGCCCTGACGCGACCCGCGTCCTTCCAGTCACCCGGGGTACGCATCCTGATCCTCTACCCCATGAATGCCTTGGTTAATGACCAGTTGGCGCGGCTGCGCCTGTTATTTGGCGACCCGGCGGTAGCGGAGGTGTTCAGGGGAATTGGCTGCCAGCGGTTCCCGCGCTTTGGCATGTACACCGGCCGTACCCCTTACGCCGGGGCTCGCAAGGCGGCGCGGGATGGTGAGCGCGTGGCTCCCTTACTGGAGTATTACCTGGGACTGGATGCAGCAACGGAGGCCCGGCTGCGGCAATTGGGTCGCTATCCGGCGAAGGACCTGGCGGCTTTCTACGCCAAGCATGAGCAACAACGGGCCGTTTATCAGTCGGGCAAAAATGTGGGCAAGGAATATACCCGCTACAACTGGGAGCGGCGGCTGCATACCGCGGAGGGCGACCGGGAACTGTTGACCCGCCATGAGATGGTGCATGGGGTAGGCACCCGTCCTGGACACGCCCCCGACATCCTGGTCACCAACTACTCCATGTTGGAGTACATGCTGATGCGGCCCTTCGAACGGCCAATCTTCGAAGAGACACGCCATTGGCTGCAAGAAAAAGGCAATCGGCTGCTCCTGGTCGTCGACGAGGCCCATATGTACCGTGGCGCCAGAGGGGCTGAGGTAGCCTTTTTGCTGCGGCGATTGCGCGCCAGACTTGGCATACACGATCAGCCAGAAAAACTGCGGGTCATCGCCACCAGTGCCAGTCTGGGTAGCGACGTCAGTTCGCTGCGGAACATCTTGAATTTTGCCGCCGACCTGACGGGCAAAACACCGGCTGATTTCGAGGCGATTACCGGCACGCGCGAAGTCTTCTCGCCCGTGGCCCAAGCCAGCGCCCCGGAGGCCGCGATGCTGGCCGGGCTGGATATCGAGGCCATCAATCAGGTCAACAGCGGCGAGGAACTGCGCCATGCCCTGACCCCCGTTTTTGATTATTACGGCGTGACCTGCGCCTCGACTCAAGAGTCAGAGGTACTTGCCGCCCTCCATCGGGCGTTGTCCGGCCGCCCCTATATCAATCACTTGATGAACGTCGCGGCGGGCAATGCGCTGGCCCTCCCCGACTTGGCCCGGAGCGTTTTCGGTCAGCATCAGCAGGCACGCCGGGCACTTGAGGCGTTGCTGGCCCTGGGTACCCTGGCACGCCCCAGACCCGATGCCCCGGGGCTGGTACCGACGCGCGTACACGCCATGTTCCGCGGTATGCATGGTTTGTACGCCTGTATCAATCCTACCTGCTCCGGTCGCCAGGCCGGACCAGGGACAACCGCCATCCTGGGCAAACTTTTCTCATCCCCCCAGACGCGCTGTGATGCCTGTGGCTCCCGGGTATTCGAGGTAGCCTCATGCCGCAGTTGCGGTGCTCCTTATACCATCGCCTACACGGCTTCGGGCACCCTGAGTGCCCTCCATTTTCTCTGGGGCGAAACCGAGGGTAACCTGACCAAGCTGGAACTCTTGCCCACCGTCCCCCGCTATCCGGAGCGGACCGAGATCATCCAGGTTCACCTTGCCACCGGTTATGTCAATGTTGAGGGTAACCACCAAGCGGGTGATGTTCGCCCCATGTACCTTTGGCTGGATGGGGATCATGAACGTCAGCCTACCTTCGGCCGTTGCGCCATGTGTCAGCCAACGGGTCCGGCCCAAGCCCGGATATTCGACTTTCGCACCCGGGGGGAGCAGCCCTTCACGGCGCTAATCGAGGCACAGTTTGCCGAGCAGCCCCCCCAGAAGCCAGATCCCCACCTGCCGAATCATGGCCGCAAGGTGCTGGTTTTTAGCGATGGCCGCCAAAAGGCGGCGCGACTGGCGCCGGCCCTGGAACATAGCCATGCGCGTGATCTGTTCCGTCAGGTGATCGCGCTTGCCGCGAGCGAACTGCGGGCGCAGGAAAATCTCACTGGCATGCAGTGGCTATACCCCGCAGTGGCGTGGCTGTGCGGGAATCGGGGTTATGACCTGTTTCCGGCAGGGGATGAGGTCGAATTCCACAATCACTTGCGCCGCACCAAGGGGAAGACGCTGCAGGAGGCGATCCGGCTGGCCAACAGAGGTGCCTTGCCGCCCACACGCTCCTTTGCCCTTGCCCTTTTTAGTGAACTGACCGACCGATACTATTCGCTGCCGTCCCTGGCGCTTGGCACGGTTGAGGAAGATCCTGAACTCGGACATATTTTCGACGATTTTCCCGCTGTTGGCCTGGACACGGATGCCCAACGGGCTCTGTTTCGCGCCTGGATCAGGCTCCACCTTGAGCGCCGCAGCTTTAGACCCGAGGGTGCCGCGATCAGTCAACTGGGTGAGGGCTGGGCGGCCCCGGTGGGCATCAACGCCGAACGGCTTAACCACATTCTGCCAAACCGTTTTGAGGAGTACATCGGCAAGGTCCTCGCGGAGGAAATCGACGCCACGGAGTTGGTGAAGACATGGTTCCAGCAGTTGGTCAGGAACTCCGAACTCCTCTATTTCGAAGGGGACCTCTATTACCTGCAGCCTCTTGGCCTAAGCCTCAATTTGCATCTGGAAGGCTCCTGGCTGCGTTGTCTCGATTGTGGACGCATCCATCCTGAGGCCCTCGCCGACCTCTGTCCCGGCTGTTTGGGCCAGGTGGTTGAAGCCGAGCCGGACTACTTGAGTGCCCGTACGGGTTTCTATCGAGATCAAGTGCTCCGTGCCTTTGACCCGCGCCAATTGGAGCCCTTTGGTCTGTCCGCCGCCGAGCATTCGGCCCAACTGACTGGCACAGCCGATGACAGCGCCTTCAACAAGGTCGAGGAGTACGAACTCCGCTTCCAGGACATCCCCCTCGATGCAAAACCGCCCATCGATGTCCTGAGTTGCACAACCACCATGGAGGTTGGTATCGATATCGGTGCCCTCTCCGGGGTAGCGCTGCGCAACGTGCCACCCCACGTGGCCAACTACCAGCAACTGGCGGGACGGGCGGGTCGGCGCGGTCGATCCATTGCCTCGGTGGTCACCTATGCCCACGGTACCTCCCACGATGCTCACTTCTTTGCCCATCCCGAGGCCATCATTGCGGGGACGGTGATGCCACCGGTCGTCTACGTCGAAAACCAGGAAGTCCTGCGACGACACATCAACGCTTATCTGGTGCAACGGTTTTTTCATGAGTCGGTACCAACGGACACCGGGTCAAGCGCCTACCAACTCTTCGAGTCCCTTGGCACGGTCGAACGGTTTCTCTCCGATGACCATGCTTGTTCGCTGACGCGCATGGATGTTTGGCTGGAAGCCAATCGACAACGGCTGATGGAAGAACTGGGGTATTGGGTACCCACCTATAGTTACGGGCTCGGTGAGGATATTCCTGGTGTGACGGCGACGGTCCAAGAGTCGATCACCCATCTGCGCGAGCGCCTCCATGCCGTTCTTCCCGTGGCGGACTATCACCAGCGCGAACAACTCGAAGGGCTGGCTCTCGAAACCCTTGAACGGCGGTTGGAGGAATCACTCCTTGATACTCTGATTGGCCATGCGGTTTTACCCCGCTATGCCTTCCCCACCGACGTGGTCGGCTTCTGGGTGTCAAGGAAGCGCATCCCTGGCGAGCCCGGTGGGCACCGCGTCTTTGACTACGAGCCGCAGCGCGATCTTCAATTAGCCCTGTCGGAGTATGCCCCGACGCGCAGCCTGACCATTGACAAGTGGCGCTTCGAGTCAGCCGCGCTCTTTTCGCCTTACGAGCCAAGCCCCGTCCCAACCTTGGCCAGGCGCCAGCCTTACACGGCTTGCCGTGACTGCACCTTTGTCAGTCTGGACCCCGGATCAGTCGCCCTTTCCCTTTGTCCCTGTTGTGGTAGTGACCGCATGGTCCACACCGCTTTCATTACTCCCGCTGGATTCGCCCCGGACATCAACGTCAAGCAAGAGGTAGACCGGGGCCAGGCAATCACCTATGCCGGTATAACGGAAAGAGCCCAACTGGAACTTCAGGACCCCCCTACCGCTTGGGACTGCACACTCTACGAGGGGCGCTTGAAGTCCTGGACCGGTCCTCGGCGACTCGCCGTCGTGAACAAGGGTGTCGGTGACCGTGGCTTCCGGGTGTGTCCCGAATGTGGTCGTTCCGAACCGGAATATGGCCCAGGCTTTACGAAGACCCAACTCACGCGGGCGGGTAACCCGGTACAACACAAGCATCCCCTCGAACAGGGGTTGATTTGTACCGGCATTGCCGAGGGGCCTTTCTTCCTGGGGCATCGCTTTCCCACTGACGCGCTCCTGATCCGGCTAAAGGTATCAAGCCCGGTATGCCTGGGAACGGCAACGACACCGGGCTTGCTTAGCCGAGCGGCGCGCATGGCTATAAGTTCGCTGGTTGAGGCAATGGCCCTAGCAGCCTCCCGGGAACTTCAGATTGACGAGGCCGAACTTTCGGGCTGGTGGGCGCCGGTACTTGGTGGATACGCTGATGAGGCACAGCTCTATCTTTATGACCTGCTACCCGGTGGAGCAGGCTATGCCAGAAGCGTAGGCGAGGCCCTCGATAACGTCCTCAGCACCACTGAACGTCTGCTGGCTAATTGCGACTGCGCTCAATCCTGCTACCGCTGTATCCGCCATTATGGCAACAACTATCTGCACGCCTCCCTGGATCGTCATCTGGCCTTAGCGTTGCTTCAGCATTTACGCCACGGAGCAATACCTGTTGTAACCAACGGCTCAACCACGGAGGTGCTCCGTGGCCTCAACGAGTTCCTGAATCTGCGCGGCATCCAGACGCAAGTAAATCCTACCGTTGGCGATATTCAGATTCCACTCATCATCCGCTCCGGTGAGCGTGAAATTTGGGTGGATGTCCACCACCCACTCGTGGATCCCACCGCTCTCCCGTCTTCCGTCGCACTGAAAGCCCAGTCAAACTTTTGCGAACTGGTGCAGATCGATGCCTTCACCCTGTTCCATGATTTGCCTTCGGCTGTTGCCACGCTCAATCTGCCGGACGGATGGCTTTCGTGAAATGGTGTTCCTTCTACGAACTGCCCGAGCCCACACATTGGGTAGAGCCCCCTGAAATCTATAGCTTCTCAACCCTACAGGCCATTAAGTCCTGCCCGCGACGCTGGCAATTGCTGCATTCGGGCTGGGGTCCCTTCAGTCAGTTCCCGGAGCGTCCTCAGCCAGCTGCGATCGAGGGTCAGATCGTACACGCTGCCCTTGAACTCCTGGCACGGGAATTGGGCCGCCTTGGCCGTCCCCCTATTGGCTCGACTACCTTCCAGAAAGCCCTGACAGCCTGCGGATTCTGGTCGTTCTTCGCCACCCAGATTCAGGTTTGGAACCAGCGCTTGGGCGCCCACCCGAGGGCTGGGCCACCCTATGTTTTACGGACCAAACCCCAGGAACTGACCAACCAAACCATTCGCCTCTTCCGGGAAACCTACCTTCCCGGTGTTGGGCAATCCCTGAGTTCGCAACCAGATCCAGATCCCTTTATCAGCGCCAGATTAGATCCTCTTGCGACCAACACGGCCGTTAACCCTGCGGTGTTGCTGCAAACGCGGGGTGGCTTGGCTGAAATCAGACTCAGGCACCCGACCTTGCCAATTGCCGGGGTCATGGATGTGGTCACCCTGGATCAACAGGGCACGACGACGATCTTGGACTTCAAAACGGGAAAGCAGAAACCGGCTCATATTGACCAAGTCCACCTCTACGCACTGCTCTGGTGGCGCTGCTGTGGGGCTCCGCCGGATCAAGTGGTGCTCCAATACCTTGACACCGCTTGGTCACAACCGGTTTCCACGGCGGAATTGTCGCGAGTGGAGGAAGCCATTGTCAGGGATATCAACTACGCCAAGAGCATGCTCCTAGCAAGGCCAGCTCCCCCCAATCCAGGTAGTGATTGTATCTGGTGCCCAGTGCGACCAAGGTGTAACGAGGGCTGGGCACAGATTGAGCCGTTTACCCAGGGGAAGCCTGGCAAATCCGTTGCTATCGAGCTGACCCTGATTGCTGAACCCTCCTCGACAGGGTTCTTGGGTTTGCATAGCAGTGGCCTTGAATATTCCGTCGCCTATGATGTGGCCATCAGTTCCGATCTACCCCTGGTCCGTCAAGGTGATCGCATCCGATTCCTGGATGCCATGGCCGGTCAGACGGAAAGGGAGATTTTGCTTCGTCCTTGGACCGAGATATATCCCCTTTTAAAAAAAGAGTGTTAGCTGTCCCCTTGGTTGATCCAGACATTTGAAATAATGACCTGCAAGCAATGGTACGGGGTAGTCCGAGTATTAGCCGGATCATACTCGTTCAGTCACATCTAACATGCTTGTTATCTACATCGCCCCCCCTGGAGGGCGATTTGTTCTCTGCAGACCTGGAAGATCAATACCTTCAGCGGGAGCTATGCCGCCAGGGTCCCCGAATCTGGCTGTACGCCCATCACCTGGCCTTCCCCCCCATCCACCCGCGCCCCGGCCTGGAGCTGTGCATCCTCGGAGTACCACCCCGATGGTGCGTGCCCGAAAGCACCGCGGAGAATAGCCTCCAGGGCCGGATGCCGGGGCTGCTCTAGGGCGCACCGCTGCAGACCAGGTGTCCATACCCCTCACCGGTCCATCGGCCACCCCTGGCGTTGCTGCCGCGCCTGCCACACATAATCCGCCCAATCCGGGCGATACCCCCGGGCGGCCGCCAGCTCCCGCAGCGCCTCCAGGGTCTGACACTGCCCTTGCTCCCGGCGCGCCTGGCGCCGCGCCTCGGCCTGCACCCCCTCCACCTGGGCGATGCGCCGGCTCTTGCCGGGATAGGGGTAACCGCATTCCGGACAGGACGGCGCCGGCCGGTGGAGGGCCTGACAGACCGGACAGTGCCGGATCAGTTTCTCTTGAGCGGTGTCCCGTTTCATCGACGGGGGGCTGCCCGTCAAGGTCCATTCCCGGTCATCGTCGGGGAAGCCGTGGCGGAAGAGATTGTTGGCATGGTCGAGGATGATCGCCGGCGTCGGTTTGCGCCGCAGACCCCGCCCCAGCATCTGCAAGTGCAACGCCAGGGAGGCGGTGGGGCGCAGACTGATGATGGTCTCCACCGGCACCTCCCGCCCGACCTGGGCCGACAGGTCGAAGCCGGTGGTCACCAGTTCCGCGTTGCACAGGACCTGGACCGCCCCGGTGGCGAAGGCCTGGATGATCCGCGCCCGCTCGGCCTTGGGGGTGGTGCCGTCGAGATGCGCTGCCGGCACCCCCGCCGCGGTGAAGTGGGCGGCTACCTCCTGGCTGTGGCGAATCGACACGCAATAAAACAGGGCGCGGGTCCCCGCGGCCAGCTTCCGGTAGTGGCTCACCGCATCCCCGGTCAGCCGCGGCTGGTTGACCGCCGCCTCCAGTTGCCCCGGGTCATAGTCCCCCCGGCGGATACGCACCCCGGCCAGGTCCAGCTGACGAGGACAGAAGGCGCGGTAGCCACTGAGGAAGCCGTGCGCCATCAGCCAGCGTGGACTGGGACCACACACCAGGGCGCCGAACAGGTCGCCCAGCGGCTGGCCATCCAGGCGGGTCGGGGTGGCCGACAGCCCGAGGATGCGCGTGCCCCGTGCCCGGTAGTAGTTCACCACCCGCGACCAGGTGGCGGCCATGGCCAGATGCGCCTCGTCGATCACCAGGAGGTCCGGGACCGGCAGCCGCTCCAGGCGCCGCACCAGGGTGGCGATACTGGCCACGGCCACCCGCTGCGCGTCGGCATAGGGACTCCCGGCGACGATCAGCGCGTGGGGGATGCCAAACTCCCGGAAGGTCGCCGCGGTCTGGTCCAGCAGGTGATGGCGATGCACCGTGAACACCACCCGCCGGCCCTTGCTCGCGGCACGTTCCGCGATGTAGGCGCCGACGACGGTCTTGCCAAAGCCGGTGGCGGCCTGACCGAGGACTGAGTCGGTCTGGAGCATGGCCTGACGGAGGTCTATGACGAATTGGTCCTGCGGGGCGTAGAGCTGGATGGTCATGCTGGGTTCCTCCCGGTCTGGCTCCCATCCCTGAAGCGGGAAAATGGGGTGGCGGGGTGGGATTGATTACCGCCACGCAGGAGCGGTGTTGTCGGGGCGCACGTTCCCGGTTTTCCCGTTTTTGAGCACATGCGGGACGTCTTAACTGTTCCCGGTTTTCCCGGTCCCCCTTTATAGGGGCCGGGAGCACCGGGAAGACCGGGAAGGGGATAGGAGGGTCTGTTCATGGCAGCCATACCCAGCCATCATGGAAGCCGATATGGCCCTTGCTGAGCAGGCTACTGATGGCCTCCTGGGCGCGTTGCTTGCGATGCTTGGCGTCGGTCGCCATGCGCGGCGTCACCACCTCCACCGCCTTGTCCCAGGAGACGCAGGGCCGGAAACCGGGAGCGCCGCCCATGCCGTAGTCGGTGGAGGCTTTCAGGGCCACGCCCAGGGCGTCCAGGGCCACCCGCATGTTGTTCCCGCTGGGCGGTTTGCGGCGCTTGAGCGGCTCCTCGGCGCGCTCTTTCGGCTCCACCACGCACGAGGTGATGAGATCCCCGTCCCCGTCCGCGCCCAGTTCCACCACGGGCAAGGTGAAGGGCCAGGGGTCCGACTCGGGTCCATCCTTCGCCCGCTCCACGCGCCACTCGCGCCGGTCACCCGTTTCATCGCGGGAGACTTCGATGATGGCGTCCACGGCGCCGGTCAGGGACGAATGGCCCCGCAGACCCCGGCCGCTATCCTTGCCGGCGTGATGGACCAGCCAGATCAGACCGCCCACCTCGCGCTGAAGTTGTTTCGCCCCGTCGATGATCCGCCCCATGTCCACGCTGGAGTTTTCATCGGCCCCGGGGGAGGCAGCATTCAGGGTGTCTACGATGACCACCCCGCCTGCGCACTTGGCCGCCCGTACGGCTTCGGCCAACGCGCCCAGGTCGCCGGCGGCGAGGATGGACCAGGGTGCGGTCACGAAGCGCAGATCCGCCTGGCGGGCCTGACCCTTGATCCGGGTATAGGCTTGCCAGCGTTGCGCCAGTCCGGCCTGGCCTTCCAAGCCGACGTAGACCACCGGGGCGACGCGGGTCCGGTAGCCGAACCAGTCGCGCCCCTCCACGATGGCGGCGGCGGCATCCATGACCAAAAAGGTCTTGCCGCTCTTGGGGGCGCCGTAGATAACCGCCACGCCGGTCGCGGGCAGCACCTGCTTAATGCGATATTCGGCCAGGGGCAGGGCGGCCATCTCCTCCGGGGTGAGGAGGTGAAACCGTCCGGCGGTCTGGGTCTCGGCCTCCCGCTCGGCCTGCCGCAGGCGCTCGCGCCACTGCTCGGAGGTGCCGGGCCAATCGGCGGCATCCTTGCCCCACTCGCCATGCGGCAGTGTCACCACTTTAGGCATGGGGCGCCTCCTGGCAGATGATGACCGCCCGCCCGGGGGAACGGCCCTCGATCGCCTCGGCCACCGCCCGCAGTCGCGCCGCCCCGAAGGCGACGTAGACGGCGCAGTGCCCGCCCAGGTGTTCCAGCATCTTGGCCCCGGTCGCCCAGCCCCCCACGACGTAGCGGGGGGGTCCGGGTCCAGGTCGTTGCCCAGGGTCAGCCAGCATTGCGACTTGGGTCCATAGCTCTGACGGAGAAACTTCCCTGCCGGGTCCTGGTGTGAGCGGCGCACCGGGGCAGCGTCCGCCGCGTGGGGCAGGGCCGGGGGGCGGGCGGGGCGGGTCAGTTGGGCAAATCGAGAGAAACGGTCGATGTTGGTCAGCCAGTAGCCCGCAACCCGTCCGGTTTCCAGATCAGCCAGGAACTGTTCGAGCGCGCCGACCAGGCGCTCTATGCCACCAAACAGACCGGTCGTAATCGGGTGTCCGTGAATCGGGTGTCGGGATGATGAAGGCCAGGTATTGGCCGGCCTGTGGCACCTGCACAAAGGTCGCCGCGAATTCCGTGGAGCGAAGCGGTCCCGGAAAGTGGCAAGGGTATCGCCGTTGGCCGGCCATCCCGGCGGCCCATCCGCCTGTGCTAGACTTTTTTCATGCGCCACCCCATCGACCCCAAGATCGACTGTGTCTTCAAGGCCCGGCTCGGGGCGGAGGACAACCGCGCCCTCCTGATCCATTTTCTCAACGCCCTGCTCGGCGCCGAACTGCCCGCGCAGGTCAGCGCGGTGGAGATCCTCAACCCCTACAACGAGCGCGAGTTCCTCGACGACAAGCTCAGCATCGTCGACGTCAAGGCCCGCGATGCGTTGCGTTGGGGCGGCTATACCAGGTCGAGATCCAGATCCTCGTCCACGCCGACCTGCCGGCGCGCATGCTCTACGCCTGGGCCGATCTCTACAGCCAACAGTTGCACAGCGGCCAGGATTACCGGGAACTGCGCCCGACCTACGCCCTCTGGCTCTTGGGCGAGAACCTCCTGCGCGACGACCCCGCCTATGCCCACCGCTACCGCCTGCGCGACGAGCGCGGCCGCACCCTGCTGGAGCATGGCGGCATCAGCCTGTTCGAGCTGAGCAAATTCGCCGCCGGCGCGGTCGAAACCGAAGAACAGCGCTGGCTGAAGTTCTTCAAGGACGGCGAGCGCCTGGACGCCGACCACCTGCCGGACTGGATGCAGACGACTGAAATGAGGCAAGCCATGAGCACC
>JAGVUH010000354.1 GCA_019136395.1 Gammaproteobacteria bacterium | reverse complement strand
GGCACCCCCCGGCAAGGCCAACGACCTGATCGCCATCGTCCTCGGGCTGGCCTTCTACCTGGGCTTCCTCTTCTGGGCCCATGCCTGGCTCTTTGGCGTCTCCCCCCTGGGCACTGCCTGAGTTTGGGACATAAAGGGGCTAGGCACGGGCGGGGCGGCAGCGGTCTCATGATCGGCAGGCGGCTGAGATCGGACCTGGCGGGTGCCGCTCTTCCCGGAAAGTGGCGGTCGGGAAGGGACGCAGGGTGAAGATGGACGGAGAACGGGTCCGCGCTGAGCGGGCGGCCAGTGCCCAGACGGCCGGTCGGATTCTGATCGACCTCGCCAGCCAGCGTCTCTGGTTCCTGGAGGGTGCCAGGACGCGCCTGGAGGCGCCGGTGTCGACCGCCCTCAAGGGCCCGGGGGAGCGGCGGGACTCGGGCTGCACCCCCCGGGGCCTGCATCGGGTCCGCATCCGCATCGGCGCCGGCTGTCCCCCGGGAACGGTCTTCGTCGGCCGGCGGCCCACCGGGGAGATCCATGGCCCCGAACTGGCGGTGCGCTTCCCGGAGCGGGACTGGATCCTGACCCGCATCCTCTGGCTGACGGGGCTGGAGCCCGGCCGCAATCGCGGCGGGAACGTCGATACCCTCCGGCGCTATATCTACATCCACGGCTGTCCGGAGACGGTCTCCCTGGGCGTCCCCCTCTCCCATGGCTGTATCCGCATGCACGACCGGGAACTGCTGCAACTCTTCGACCTGGCGCCCGCGGGCACCCTGGTGGAGATTCGCTGAGCGCGCATTGCCTATCCGTGCTGATACTCCTTGCCAATTCATGCTCAGTTTTGCGGTTTTGGGTGCCCGTGGGCGGGGGATACCAAGGTGGTCCCCAAGCTCCTGCTCGATGGCGGCGGCGTAGGTGTTTTCACTCCTGCTGACGCGCCTGGTCTCGGCCCTGGTCGTGGTGCTGGGGGTTTGCACCCTGGTCTTCCTGCTGATTCACCTGGTGCCGGGGGACCCCGTCGAGGCGATGCTGGGGGAAAACGCCCAGGTGGCGGACCGGGAGGCCCTGCGTCAGGCCCTGGGTCTGGATCGGCCCCTGGGTGAGCAATATCTGGACTATCTCCAACGCCTGGCCCGTCTTGACCTGGGGCTGTCCTTTCAGGAGCGCCGGCCGGTGGCCGCCATCCTCGGCGAGCGCCTGCCGGCCACCCTGGAGCTGACCCTCGCCGCCCTGGCCCTGGCCCTGACCCTGGCCCTGCCCCTGGGGGTGCTGGCGGCGCGCCATCGCGGCAGCCCCCTGGACACGGGGGCCATGGGCCTCTCGCTGGTGGGTGTCTCCATCCCCAATTTCTGGCTTGGTCCCCTGCTGATCCTGGTCTTTTCCCTCTGGCTGGGCTGGACGCCGGTGAGCGGGCGCGAGGGGCCGGCCAGCCTGATCCTGCCCGCCCTGACCCTGGGCACGGGCATGGCGGCCATCCTGGCGCGCATGGTGCGGGGCAGCATCCTGGAGGTGCTGGGCGAGGACTATGTGCGTACCGCTCGCGCCAAGGGCTTGTCGGAGCGCCGGGTGCTCTGGGGGCATGCCCTACGCAATGCCTGGCTGCCGGTCCTGACCCTTATCGGCCTGCAGTTAGGCGGACTGCTCGGCGGGGCCGTCATCACCGAGACGGTCTTCGCCTGGCCGGGGGTGGGCAGTCTGCTGGTGGAGGCGATCCAGAGCCGGGATTACCCGGTGGTCCAGGCCTGCGTGCTGCTGGTGAGCCTGAGCTACGTGCTGGTCAATACCCTCACCGATCTGGTCTATGGCTGGGTCGATCCGCGCATCCATTGGCGCTCATGAGTGACCGTCGTTCTGGAGCGGCGACTGGGGTCGAGACTGAATCCCTGGCTGGGGCCGACACGGGCACCTTGGCTGGGACCGTAGCTAGGGCCGGGACTGGATCCATGACTAGGACCGGGACCGTGACAGTGACCGTGACTCGAGCCGATACCAGGGGGCGTGCCTGGGGGTTGCCGGCGGCCTTTCTCCTCGGCTGGGCCCTGCTTGCCCTGGCTGCGCCCTGGCTGCCCCTGACACCGGACGCGGTCGATCTGCCGGGGATCCTGGCGGGTCCCGGCCCCGGGTCGCCGCTGGGGAACGACGATCTGGGCCGCCCCATCCTCGACCGGCTGCTGGTGGGGGCGCGGATCGCCTTCGTAGTGAGTTTTGGCGTCGTCGCCCTCTCCACCGTCATCGGGGTGCTGATCGGCGGGGTGGGGGCCTTCGCCGGCGGCTGGGTCGATCTGTTTCTCGTGCGCCTGATCGACGTCTTTCTCGCCTTCCCCGGGATCCTGCTGGCCATCGCCCTGGCGGGGATCCTCGGGCCTGGCATCGACAACCTCATCCTGGCCCTGTCCGCCACCGGCTGGGTGGGCTACGCCCGCCTGACCCGCGCCCAGATCCTGACCCTCAAGGAGCGGGATCATGTCCTGGCGGCCCGGGCCCTGGGAGTCGGCCCGGGGCGCATCCTGGTGCGCCACCTGCTCCCCCTGGCCCTGGCGCCGCTCATCGTCGAGGCGACCTTCGGCGTCGCCGGGGTGGTGGTCGCGGAGGCCGGGCTATCCTTTCTCGGCCTGGGGGTGCAGCCCCCCCAGGCCTCCTGGGGCAGCATGATCCGCGAGGGGGTCGGCTACATGCTGGTGGCGCCCCATCTGGTGCTGGCCCCCGGTATCGCCATCGCCGCGGTGGTGTTCGCGATCAATCTTCTCGGGGACCGTCTCAGGGATTGGCTGGACGTGCGCCAGGCGGAATAGGGTGCGAAGGGGGCGGGAGCGGGCGCAGCCCCGCCGCCCTGAACCCCTCATGATTTACCTGAGTGCCTTGGCTTTGAGGGCCTTGGCGCTGGCCCCCGTGTTTCCGGGTCGTTATGCTGGCGGCCTGGTCGTTAGCGCTCACCCCTGGAGGTCTTGGCATCATGTCCCTCGGTCCCGTCATCCTCGATCTCGAGGGGCCTGTACTCAGCGCGGAGGAGCTTGACCTGCTGCGCCAACCCGCGGTGGGCGGGGTCATTCTCTTCAGCCGCAACTTTCAGGACCCCGAACAGGTGGCGGCCTTGACGGCGGAGATTCATGCCCTGCGGGACCCCCATTTATTGATCGCCGTCGATCAGGAAGGGGGGCGGGTGCAGCGCTTCCGCTCGGGCTTCACCCCCCTGCCGCCGGCGGCCCGCTTCGGGGCCCTGGCCCAGCATCACCCCCATCAGGCCCGGCAGGCGGCGGAGGCGGTGGGCTGGCTCATGGCCGCCGAGTTACGCGCGGTGGGGGTGGATTTCAGCTTCGCCCCGGTGCTGGATCTGGACCGCGGCCTCAACACCGTCATTGGTGACCGCGCCTTCGCCGCTGGCGTGAATGCCGTCGCCGATCTGGCTGCCGCCTGGTGTTACGGGGCGCGGGCGGCGGGCATGGCGGCGGTTGGCAAGCACTTTCCCGGGCATGGGGGGGTGGCCGCGGATTCCCATGCCGAACTGCCGGTCGACGAGCGCCACTACGAGGCCATCGCCGGCGACGATCTGGTGCCCTTCCAGCGCCTGATCCACCATGGCCTGGAGGCTGTCATGCCCGCCCATGTCCTCTATCCACGGGTCGATCCCCGGCCGGCGGGCTTCTCACCCTTCTGGCTCAAGGAGGTGTTGCGTCACCGGCTGGGTTTTCAGGGGGTCATCTTCAGTGACGACCTCAACATGGGGGCCGCCGCGGCGGGTGGGGGCTATGCCGACCGGGCCCGGGCCGCCCTGGCCGCCGGCTGCGATGTACTACTGATCTGCCAGAACCGGCCGGCGGCCCTGGAGATCGTCGAGACGCTACGTCATCACGATGATCCCACCAGCCACCTGCGGTGTCTGCGCATGCATGGCCGTGGCCAGGTGGATCGTGCCCATCTGCATCTGGACCCCCGCTGGCAGCGGGGGGTGAGGGCGGCAGGCGCACTGTTGGAGACTCATTCCCTTGACCTGGCGCTCTCACTCATTACCCCTGGAGAGGCCCCATGTCCCTGACCCCTGAAGCCTATGCCGCCGTCGCGGCCCGGGCCGAGTTGCTGATTAGCGGTGAAGAGGTGGAGCGGGCCCTGGACCGCATGGCCCGTGAGATCAGCCGTGACCTGGGGGCCAGCGATCCCCTGGTCCTGTGCCTGATGACCGGGGCCGTGATCGTCGCCGGGCGGTTGCTGCCGCGGCTGGATTTCCAACTCCGCCTGGGCTACCTCCATGCCACTCGCTACCAGGGCGCGACCCGAGGGGGTGATCTCGCCTGGGTCCATCGGCCCAGTGCCGATATCCGCGACCGTCACATCCTGCTGGTGGATGACATCCTCGACGAGGGGCTGACCCTGGAGGCGGCCGTCCAGGCCTGTCGGGACGACGGCGCGGCCAGCGTCCGCTGCGCCGTGCTGGTGGAAAAGGACCGGGCGCGAAACTCCACCCTGCGTCCCGATTACGTCGGCATCCGCACCCCTGATCGTTACCTTTTCGGTTACGGCCTGGACTACCGGAATTATTTCCGCAACGCGGCGGGGATCTACGCGGTGGCGGAGGAGGATGCCGGCTAGGTCGGGTGGTGGGCCAGCGCGATGCCCACCCCCGGCCCCGCGTGTTGTCACCCGGCCCGGACCCCGGGCCGCCGGGCATTTAATAAAAAGCTAATTAAATTATATACCTGTTGACATTGTGGGGTTTTTGGCGTACGAAAAGGGGGCAAGCGGGGGCACCGTCGCCCCAAACCGTCCGCATAATGACTAGAAGACGAGAGGAGGATGGTCCCATGCACGACCTGGCCCACTATCACGACAGCCATGGCGAGCTACGGCAGATGATCGCCGATCTGCAGTCGCTCCTGACCCCTGACATGCTCAAAATCCGCCCCAACGCCAAGACGGCCTACCAGCTCCTGTGTGAGCTGGGGGCGAAGGTCAAGGCCCACCTCGGCGAGGAGGACCGTGGGGTCTATCCCAGCCTGCTCATCCACGAGGACCCGCGGGTCAAGTCCCTGGCCTGGGGGTTCATCAATGGCGAAAAGCCCCTGCGCCGCGCCTTCGACGAGTATCACCGCCGCTGGCTGAAGAATTGCGATTTCAACTTCACCCAGGAGTTCATCGACGAGAGCCGCGGCATCTTCCAGATGGTCGCCGAGCGCATCGACCGTGAGAATCAGGTCCTCTTTCCCAAACTGGTCGAGATCGGGCTCCTTCAGGAGGCCAGGGCCTGAATTCGGCCCCAGCCTGGTTTCCCGGTAAACTTCCCGGCTCATCATCGCCGGGGAGTACGTCATGAGTCGTATCGCGGTTATCGGGGGCTCGGGTTTTAATCAGTTGCCGGGTCTGGTGGCCTTGGGGGAGGAAAACCCGGTCACCCCTTTCGGCCAGCCCTCGGCACCCATCCAGCGTGGCCGCTTGGGCGACGCGGAACTGCTCTTCCTGTCCCGCCACGGGCTGGGTCATCGTATCCCCCCCCATCTGGTCAATTATCGCGCCAACCTTTGGGCGCTCAGGCAGTTGGGCGCGGAGCGGGTGGTGGGGCTGGCCGCCGTGGGGGGCATCCAGGCCCCCTATGCCCCCCGGGTCCTAGCGATCCCGGTCCACCTGGTCGATTACACCCACGGCCGGGAACAGACCTTCCACGAGGGGGGGGACTCGGGTGTCGTCCATATCGACTTCACCTGGCCTTACTGCGAACCCCTGCGCGCCGAGTTGTTGCGGCTGGGCCGGGTGTTGGGGATCGATCTGGTGGACGGCGGTACCCTGGGCGTGACCCAGGGCCCGCGCCTGGAGACCGCCGCCGAGATCCGCCGTCTGGAGCGGGACGGTTGCGACCTGGTCGGCATGA
>JAGVUH010000088.1 GCA_019136395.1 Gammaproteobacteria bacterium | reverse complement strand
TGGTCCTCGAACTCCAGGGTGCACAGGGAGTGGGTGATGCCTTCCAGGGCGTCGGAGATGGGGTGGGTGTAGTCATACATGGGGTAGAGACACCACTCGCTGCCGGTCTGGTGGTGGGTCACCCCGTGCTTGATGCGGTACAGGACCGGATCGCGCAGATTGATGTTGGGCGCGGCCATGTCGATCCGGGCGCGCAGGGTGCGGGCGCCATCCGGAAACTCGCCGGCGCGCATGCGGGCGAAGAGGTCCAGGTTCTCCGCGACGCTACGGTTGCGGTAAGGGCTGTCCTGACCCGGCTCGGTCAGGGTGCCGCGGTAGGCCCGGGTCTGCTCGGCGTCCAGGTCGCAGACGTAGGCCAGGCCCTGACGGATCAGGTCGACGGCAAAATCATGGAGCTGCTGAAAATAATCCGAGGCGAAATAGGTCCGCTCGCCCCAGTCATAGCCCAGCCAGCGCACGTCCGCCTGGATGGCCTCGACGAACTCGACGTTCTCCTTATGCGGATTGGTGTCGTCGAAGCGCAGATTGCACTGTCCCCGGTAGTCCTCCGCGAGACCAAAGTTGAGGACGATGGACTTGGCGTGACCGATGTGCAGATAGCCGTTGGGCTCCGGCGGAAAGCGCGTGTGGATGCGGGCATGCTTACCGCTGGCCAGGTCCTGCTCGATGATCTGGCGGATGAAGTTGGTCTTGCCCGGGGCCGGGGACGAGGCGGCGTTCTGGGTGTCGGACATGGGAAGGTAACCAGCCATTACAGGGAGGCCCAAGCGCCTCCAATAGAGTGAAGGGGTTGCAGGATACCTACAACCGCGGCGGTGGAGAAGTGGCCAGGGGGGATTTCGGCAGGTTCGGATGCGGTCGCATGGCATCTGCTGGCGTCTGGTGGCCCGCCGTTGTGGTCTGGCGGGGTCCGTTGGCACACAACCCGCAACGAGTCCAGCGAGGTCTGGAGACTTCCCGCTCCGCGGTATGCACCCCCATCGGCCTGCACCGAAGCCACTGGCCCAGGCCCAAAAAGCGCAAGGTATCGGGTATATAATGCCCGGCCATGGACATCCTCAATCATATTCAGCTCCTGGCCATCCTCATCCTGCCGGTGCTCTTCGCCATCACGGTCCACGAAGCCGCCCACGGCTGGGCCGCCGGTCATCTGGGGGACCGCACGGCGCGCCTGCTGGGCCGGGTGACGCTGAATCCGCTCAAGCACATCGACCCCATCGGCACCCTACTGGTGCCCCTGGCCACCTATTTTCTCACCGGGTTCCTCTTTGGCTGGGCCAAGCCGGTCCCGGTGGATGTCCGCAACCTGCATCAGCCGCGCCGCGACATGGCCCTGGTCGCCCTGGCGGGACCGGGCGCTAATCTGGTGATGGCGATCCTGTGGGGCCTGGCAATTCAGTTGGCCCTGGCCTTGTGGCACGTCAGTCCCTGGGTGGCGCAACCCCTGGCCTACATGGGCGCCGCCGGGGTGCTGATTAATGTCTTGTTGATGGTGCTCAACCTCTTCCCCCTCCTGCCCCTGGACGGCGGACGGGTGCTCAACGCCCTGCTGCCGCGCCGCCTGGCCATCCCCTTTGCCCGTCTGGAGCCCTACGGCCTCATCCTGCTGGTGATCCTGCTGGTCACGGGGATGCTGAGCACCCTGCTGAGCCCCCTGATCGACCTGACCATCGGCCTGATGCCTGGGGCCGGGGTGGTGCGGGAGATCTTCATGACCTGAATCTGGCCGGCGCCCATGACCCATACCCACATCTGAGTACTAAGCGGTGGATCAACTCCTCGCCGAAGTGCAGGTCCAGCCGCAGTGTTCACCTGTAGTTGCCCTCTTCATCTCGGCACCAACCCTCACTTGCAGGAGTGACCTCGCAACTCTCCGCTGATCAAAGGGCCATACTGGGGTGCCATGCCCAAGCCGGGTGTCTTCCACGCTGATTTTGCTCCTTTCAACCTCCATCGCTGAACCTATCGGGGAATTCCCGCCTTGAACTCCGCCACCACCTCCAACGGACGCGTCCTCTCCGGCATGCGGCCCACCGGCCGTCTGCACCTGGGTCATTACCACGGTGTCCTCAAAAACTGGGTCGAGTTGCAGCACGATTACGACTGCTTCTTCTTCGTCGCCGACTGGCATGCCCTGACCACCCATTACGAGGACCCCTCGATCATCCCCGCCAGTATCTGGGACATGGTGGTGGACTGGCTGGCGGCGGGCATGCCCTGACCACCCATTACGAGGACCCCTCGATCATCCCCGCCAGTATCTGGGACATGGTGGTGGACTGGCTGGCGGCGGGCATCGACCCGGCCAAGGCCACCCTCTTCGTCCAGTCGCGGGTCATGGAGCATGCCGAGCTGCACCTGCTGCTGTCCATGATCACCCCGCTGGGCTGGCTGGAGCGGGTGCCGACCTTCAAGGATCAGCAGGAGAAGCTCAAGGAGCGCGATCTGGCGACCTACGGCTTCCTCGGCTATCCCCTGCTGCAGAGCGCCGATATCCTCATTTACAAGGCCGGGCTGGTGCCGGTGGGCGAGGACCAGGTCGCCCATGTGGAACTTACCCGGGAGGTGGCGCGGCGCTTCAACCACGTCTTCGGCCGCGAGCCGGACTTCGCCGAGCGCTCGGCCAAGGCCCGGGACAAGATGGGCAAGAAGAACGCCCAACTCTTCGACAAGCTGCGCAAGTCTTTCCTGGAACAGGGCGATCACGAGGCCCTGGCCACGGCCCAGGCCCTGATCGAGGCCCAGGGCAACCTGAGCAACGCCGATCGCGAGCGCCTCACCGGCTTCCTGGAGGGCAGCGGCCGCATCATCCTGCCCGAGCCCCAGGCCCTGCTGACCAGGGCCTCCAAGATGCCCGGCCTGGACGGCCAGAAGATGTCCAAGTCCTACGGCAACACCATCGCCCTGCGCGACCCGCCAGCCCAGGTGGAGAAGGCCCTGCGCACCATGCCCACGGACCCGGCGCGGGTGCGCCGCACCGATCCTGGCGACCCGGCCAAATGCCCCGTCTTCCAGCTCCATGAGGTCTATTCCAACGACGACACCCGGGCCTGGGTTCAGGCGGGCTGCCGCTCGGCGGGCATCGGCTGCCTGGAGTGCAAGCAGCCGGTCATCGACGCCGTGCTGGCGGAGCTGAAGCCCATCCAGGAACGGGCGCGGGAATTTGAGGAGCAACCGGAGCAGGTGCGCAACATCATCGCCGAGGGCAACGAGGCGGCCCGTCAGGTGGCGCGCAAGACCATGGAAGAGGTGCGTCAGGCCATGTCCATGGACTTTCGTTGAGCGACCTAAAACCGGCCAGTGACACTGCAGGCCTGACGGCGACAAGCGACGAGGCGACGGAACCCGCCTTCGTCCCCGCCGGGCCTCCCCAGCAGCGGGAGATGCCCTTCGCCATCGTCCAGGGCCAGCCCCTGCTCACCCTGCCCCAGGACCTCTACATACCGCCGGACGCCCTGGAGGTCTTCCTCGACACCTTCGAGGGGCCCCTGGACCTGCTGCTTTACCTGATCAAGCGCCAGAACCTGGACATCCTCGACATCCCCATTGCCGTGATCACCGACCAGTACATGGAATACGTTGAGCTGATGAAGGACATGCGCCTGGAACTGGCGGCGGAATACCTGGTGATGGCCGCCCTGCTGGCGGAGATCAAGTCGCGCATGCTGCTGCCCCGCCCCCCCGCCACCGAGGAGGAAGAGGACCCCCGGGCTGATCTGGTGCGTCGTCTTCAGGAGTACGAGCGCTTCAAACAGGCCGCCCAGGACCTGGATGAACTGCCGCGCCTGGAGCGCGATCACTATCTGGTCCAGGCCCCAGTCCCTCCCGGGCATCGCCGCCTCATCCCCCCCGAGGTCAATCTGCGCGAGGTCCTGCTGGCCCTGCGGGAGCTGCTGGCGCGGGCCGACCTGTTCACCAGCCACAAGGTGGAGAAGGAGTCCCTGAGTCTGCGCGAACGCATGGCCATCGTCCTGGGCAAACTCCAGGGCATGGGCTTTGTCCCCTTCGTTCACCTCTTCGAGCTCCACGAGGGCCGGGCAGGGGTGGTGGTGAGCTTTCTGGCGGTGCTGGAGCTGATCAAGTCCGCCACCATTGAACTGGTCCAGGCCGAGCCCTTCGCCCCCATTCATGTCCGCCTGCGCACCGGGAACTGAGTTGTGATCAAGCTCCCTCTCTCTTGTTTTACATTCGTTAAAACCCCTCGCGCCCCAAGAGGGCTTCGGCGGCACACGCTTCCGATTCTCTTACTCCCTCCCCCCTGGCGGGGGAGGGTCGGGGAGAGGGGGTCTGCACGGTTCACTTTTCGCTTGGGTGTCGGGGACTAGGCGATGAGCGAGCGCCCATCCCTCAAGAACATCGTCGAGGGCGCCCTGCTGGCGGCGGGTGGCCCCCTGACCCTGGAGACCCTGGCCAGCCTCTTCGCCGAGGAGGAGGAGGCGGTGCCGACCCGGGAGGAGCTCACCGCCGCCCTGGCCGCCCTGGAAGCGGACTACCAGGACCGGGGCATCGAGCTGGCCCAGGTCGCCGGCGGTTACCGCATCCAGGTGCGCAAGGCTTGCGCTCCCTGGGTGGCGCGCCTCTGGGACGAAAAGCCGCCGCGTTACTCCCGCGCCCTGCTGGAGACCCTGGCCCTGATCGCCTACCGTCAGCCTATCACCCGCGGCGAGATCGAGGAGATCCGCGGCGTCGCCGTCAGCACCAACATCGTCAAGACCCTGCTGGAGCGCGAGTGGGTGCGGGTCGTCGGCCACCGCGACGTCCCCGGCCGGCCGGCCCTTTACGCCACCACCCGCAAGTTTCTGGACTATTTTGGCCTCAAGTCCCTCAACGAACTGCCGACCCTGGCGGAGATCCGCGCGCCGGACTTTCTTGGGGACGACCTGCCGCTGGAGGAACCGCAACCAGCCAACGGCCGTATGGCTGGACCAGGAGATGCTCCGCCATCGATCCAGGCCCCTGCCCAAGCCGCGGCAGAGTTGCCCTGAACCCCGTGAGCTCCCGGCCATCACCCCTCCCCGCTTTGCCACCCGAACGCAGCCCCTGCCATGACCAAAGATAAGCGCCCCGACCCGCCGAAGAACGCCCGCCGCTCAGATCCCGGGGGAGCCGCTGGCCATGGCACTCCCTCCGCCCGCTCCCGGGCCGCCGCATCCGGAACCACGGCGGCTCGTCCCAAGGCCACCACCAGCGGCAAGGGCCCTGGCACGAGCCAACCCCCCAGCGCGGTCGAACCGGCCCGCATCCAGAAGGTCTTGGCGGATGCCGGCCTTGGCTCGCGCCGGGAGATCGAGGGCTGGATCACGGCCGGCCGCATCGAGATCAATGGCCGACTCGCCAAGCTCGGTGATCGCCTGGGTCCCGGCGACCAGGTCCGCCTGGATGGCAAGCCACTGCGCCTGGCCCCCGCCACGACGGCCGAACCCCTGCGCGTCATCGCCTACCACAAGCCCGAGGGTGAGATCGTCACCCGCCAGGACCCGGAGGGTCGGCCCACCGTCTTCGACCGCCTGCCGCCCCTGTTGCAAGGGCGTTGGATCGCCATCGGCCGCCTGGACATCAACACCTCCGGCCTGCTGCTGCTGACCAATAACGGCGAACTGGCTAACAAGCTGATGCACCCCTCCCAGGAGCTCGAGCGCGAATACGCCGTGCGCGTCCTCGGCACGGCGCCGCGGGAAGCCCTGCAGCGCCTGGTCCATGGCGTGGAACTGGACGATGGCCCGGCGCGCTTCGAGGAGATCGTCGAGTCCGACACCAGCAGCCGTGGCGCCAACCGCTGGTATCACGTCCTGCTGCGCGAGGGCCGCAACCGCGAGGTGCGCCGCCTCTGGGAGGCCGTGGGCGTCAAGGTCAGCCGCCTGATGCGGGTACGCTTTGGCAACGTCATCCTCGAACCGAGCCTCTTCAGCCACAAGTGGCGCGATCTGACGCCAGAAGAACTGGATGGTCTCCTGCGGCTGGCCGGCATGGCCCCGCCCTCGCCACCGCGTCCCCATACCCGGAAGCCGAGCCCCTGGTCCGGTAGCCAGCCGCGACCAAGCGGGAAGCCCAACCGGCGCAAGCCGCCTGTCTAAACCAACAGGTCTTATCCCAGGATGAATACCTTGTCGGATACGGAAATCCGCGATTCAACGCCACAAGCTAGGGGGTTCATGGTTAGTAGGAAATGACCACATCGTTGCTGATTTGCAACGACCATCATCACGACTACCATGAAAAGTCCGTGGTAGAGAACGGCTAGCCAGCATCTATACTGATAATCAAACGAACGATTAAGTTCGTTGGTTTATGGCAACAGTAGTAAATTGCAGACGCGCCCTCTGCCCGGCAAGGTACTTGTCGGAGTCCCCGTCGCGAGGGGCATGATCAGGAGATCTCGGTCTCCGCTGAGACCAAGGTCTTTGCTGGTACCAGCCTCCCTGATCCGGTCTTCAACCCCAAGGACAGGCAGCGGTCTGCGCAGCAGGAGATGGCCGTGATGTACGACTCCCAAACCAAGAACAAGGCCCTGTATTCCGCGATGATGGCCTCCAATGCCCTGGTCTGGACACCGCTACTGGCCTGGTGGTGGAACCTATTCGCCATACCGAACGGGTTGTTTCTGGAAAGCCAGAAGGCCCTGCGCTAGGCCGGGAGTGGGCTAAGCTAAGCATGCCCGCCTTACTAATGAGCAACAGTTGGGCGGGCTAGAGTTCAGGGTCGAAGCGGTAACCCAGAATCTCGATATCACGGGCAAAGTGGCGGGCGATCAGCTCCGCCGTCGCGTCCGTGTAGTAACCACGATAGTCCTTGGCGCGATCCCGGGCCTGGCGCTGATGCGGCAGGGCCGGGGTGGGGATACCAATCCGCCGGCAGGCCTCGGCAAAATCGTCGCCGAGCCGTTCGTAACGACCGATGAAATCCACCACCACCTGGCCTTCGAGGTCGATCAGATAGTCGGTCTGGCGCTCGATGGAGGTGTCGATGTGGTACTGGTAGGGCCGGGCGGGGTCCAGCTTCCAGCGCAGAAAGCTCGCGAAATCCTCATGCCCGCCCAGGTAGTGCGGGCGCTCCCGGCGGATATGATGGAAGGAACTGACCTGCAAGTCCCAGGGATTGCGGACGAA
>JAGVUH010000605.1 GCA_019136395.1 Gammaproteobacteria bacterium | reverse complement strand
CTGGCTGAACTCCTTGAACAGTTCATCCATTTTTTCCGCCGGGATACCGATGCCGGTGTCAATGACCTCAAAGCGCAGCCAGGGACCCGCGGGCGCCTCCTCCTCACCGATCAAGGGCAGCTCCAGCTCCTCCGCTTCGCCACCGGTCTGGGGTCCGCCCACGGCCAGGCCTTCGTAGCGGATCTCGACGCGCACCCCGCCCCGCTCGGTGAACTTGATGGCATTGGCGACCAGATTGAGCAAGATCTGCCGCAGCAACCCCGGATCGGTGGTGAAACCCGGTCCCAGGCGGGTGTCGACGAGGAGGTCGAGCTCGATCCCCTTGGTTGTGGCCCGGCTGAGGAGCATGCGGGCCACCATGGCGGTGAGCTCGATGGGGTCACAGGGCTCGGGATGCGCCTCGACCCGTCCCGCCTCGATCTTGGAAAAATCCAGCACGCTGTTGATGATTGACAACAGATTCCGCCCCGCCTCGCCGGCCATCGCCACATAGCCCGCCTGTTCGCGGGTGAGAGCCGTCTCCTGGAGCAGATCGTTGCTGTTGATGATGGCATTGAGCGGGGTGCGGATCTCATGGCTCATGGTGGCGAGGAAGCGGGACTTGGCCTGGCTCGCGAGTTCCGCTCGCCGCCGTGCCTCCTCCAGGTCCTGTTCGGTGCGCTTGCGCTCGGTGATATCGATGAAATGGGCCACGAAGTGGGTGATCTGACCCTGGGGATCGCGCACGGTGGAGATGCTGAGCCACTCCGGATAGATATCGCCATCCTTGCGCCGATTCTCGATCTCCCCCTGCCAGTGGCCCTCGCTCTGCAAGGTGGCCCAGAGCCGCTGATAGAAGGCCTGGTCCTGACGCCCGGATTTGAGGATAGCGGGGGTCAGGCCCAGCACCTCGGCGGCGGCATAACCGGTGATCCGCGTGAAGGCCTGGTTGACCCGCAGGATGCGGGCCTGGGTATCGGTGATGAAAATGGCCTCCTGGGTCTCGAAGGCCTGGGCCGTGAGCCGCAGTTCCGCTGCCAGGGCCTCCCGCTGGGCGATCTGGTGGCGGAGTTCCGCCAGCACCCGGTCCTGCGCGCCCATGGCCTGGGCCAGGCGCGCCGACATGTCATTGAAGGCGATCAGGGTCTGGGCGAGATCGTCCCTGCCGCTGACCGGAAGCTGGAAGCCGGGCCCCTCCTCCACCACCCGACCGGCCGCCCGCCGCAACTGCCGGAGCTGGCGCGTCAGGTAGGTCCCGAGCAGCAGGGAGAAGAGCGCCACCAGCCCCATCTCCAGCAAGGCGATGGCGATGGCCCGGAGCCGCGCCTCATCGAGTAGGGCACGGAAGGCCGCCACTTCCAGGCCGATCTCCACCCGGCCAAAGGTGACGCCGGCCACCTCGATGAGGGCAAAGGTATCGAAGACGCCATCGCTCGCCTGGGTCGGCGCCGTATCGGGGACGAAATCGCGGCCCAGGGCCGCCTCATCCCCGGCCGCCGCCAGCACCCGCCCCTGGGCATCACGGACCCGGGCGTAGAGGATGCCGGGATTGGTCAGAATCTCCTGGACGAAGCTCTCCAGGGTCGCCAAGTCAGCGGCCAGGACCGCGTCCTTGGTCAGGGCGGCAAAGAGGTGAACGCTGGTCTCGGCTCGCTGGAGCAACTGGGCCTGATTGGACTCCTGCAGCCAGCGCAGACCACTGACGATCAACACGGCCAGCAGGACCGCCTCAATGAGGGCGATCCCCAAAATCGTCTTGAGACGGAAGCTCACGGCGGTAGCGTCAAGAAGTGACCTGGAGCGGAAACGACGATAACTCTCGGATCAACCGACCCCGTCATGACATCGGGCCCGCGGCCATCCTCCGGTCCGGGGTACGGCGGCACCGGACCTTCCCCTCAAGCGTAGCACCTATGCCGCGGCCCGGAGGCTGGTGAGGGGTGGGCGGATGAGCAACGGATAGGTGGCCAGGGTGCCCGCCAGGCCGATGAAGAGTCCGGAGCCGAGGACGCCGATGAGCCAGAGTCGGGGATTGAAGCCAAACGCCAGGCCGAACAACTGCTCCGCCAGCAACCAGCCGGTGAGCTCGGCGAAGAAGGAGGCCAGGAGGCCGGCCAGGAGCCCCGCGGCGGTGAACTCCACCGCCAGGCTGGTAAGCAGGGCCCGCCGGCCGGTGCCCAGGGTGCGCAGGATGCCATGCTCCTGGCGGCGCTCCTCCAGGCTGGCCTGGATGCCGGCGAACATCACCAGCAGGCCAGCGACCAGGGTGAAGAGGAAGACGTACTCCACGGCCATGACGCCGCGGTCGACGACGGTCCGCACCTGGTCGAGGATGGCGTTCACGTCCAGCAGGGTGACACTGGGGAAGCGCCGCACCAGTTCCGGGATCAGGTCCTCCCGCGCCGGGGGCAGATAAAAACTGGTGATGTAGGTGGCTGGCTCCTGGGCCAACAGCACGGGGGAGGAGACGACGAAGAAATTGACGTTGAAGCTGTCCCACTGCACCTCCCGCAGGCTGGTGACCCGGGCGCTGACCGGGCGCCCCGAGACCAGGAAGCTGATCTCGTCGCCCAGGGCGATGCCCAGGGTCTCGGCCAGGCCCTGTTCCACCGAAAACTGGGGTGGCGCCGCCTCGCCCTCCGTCCACCAGGCGCCGGCAAGGACGCGGTTGTCCGTGGGCAGCAGGCTGCCCTGGCTGAGATTGAACTCCCGCGCCGCCAGCCGTTGGGCGCGGGGATTGGCGTAGTCGGAGGGCTCCACCGGCTGGCCGTTGATGGCCGTCAGGCGGCCGCGGATCATGGGGTGGAGCGCCGCGACCTTGATCCCCACCTCCTGGAGAAAGGCCTCCAGGGGCGCGACGTCCGTGGGCTGGATGTTGATCAGGAACTGATTGGGCGCCCCGGGCGGCAGCCGCTCCTGCCAGGAGGCGAGCAGGTCCACCCGCACCACCGCCAGCAGTAGCAAGGCCAGGATGCCGAGTCCCAGCCCGGTGATGTGCAGCACGGCGCCAGCGGGGCGCCGGGTCAGCCCGGCCAGCCCCAGGCGCCAGACCCCGCGCACCCGCCCCGCCAGCCCGCCGGCCAGGCGCACCAGCAGCAGCACGCTGACGACCAGGCTGGCGATGGCACCGGCGACCCCGAGCAGGAGCCAGCCGGCAAGCCGCGCGTCCTGGGCCTGCCACAGGGTCAGGATAGCCAGGGCCAGAAGAGCGGCGCCCCCGGCAGCCAGGGCTGAGCCGCGGGCGGGACCCAGGTCCCGGCGTAGGACCCGCAACGGCGTCACCTGGGCCAGTTGCAGCAGGGGCGGCAGCCCGAAGCCCAGCAGGGCGACGAGGCCGGTGGCGATCCCGGCCAGGACCGGCGTTAGGGAGGGGGCCGGCAGATCGGCGGGGAACCAGTCGCTGAGGACCGCCAGGAGCCCGGCCTGACCCGCCCAGCCCACCAGGCAACCCACCAGGCTGGCGAACAGGCCGAAGAGGAGCAGGCGCAGGACGAAGACCCGCCACAGCAGGTGATGGGGTGCCCCCAGGCAGCGCAGGATGGCGACGGCGTCGGTCTGGCGGGCGACGAAGCGCCGGCTGGCCAGGGCGATGGCCGCCCCGGCCACCAGCAGGGTGACCAGGGTCGCCAGGTGCAGGAAGCGCCCGGCCCGCTCCACCGCGGCGGCGAACTCCGGCCGGGCGTTGGTGCTGTCGATCAGGCGGATGTTGGCGGGCAGGGGCTCGATCTGCCGCTGGAAGCGGGCCAGGGCCCTCGGGTCCCCGGCCACCAGCAGGCGATGCTCAGCGCGGCTGGCCGCCGAGACCAGCCCGGTCGCCGGCAGGTCGGCCAGGTTCATCATCACCCGCGGCGCGAAGGCGAACAGGGCGCCGGCCCGGTCCGGCTCCTCCCCCAGGATGGCGCCCAGGGTGGGATGGGAGGCGCCCAGCCCCACCCTGGTGCCCAATTCGGCCCCGAGCAGGTGCAACAGGCGGGACTCGACCCAAACCTGGCCCGGAGGGGGGCCGCGGGTTGTCAGGCGTTCTGTTAGGGCTTCGGCAAGCGCTGATGATCCAGTCTGAGCCCCACCTGGGAGATCTTCGGCCCTTCCCGAGGGAGCTTCAGCACCCCCCGGGGTTCCAGAATGAACGATCGCCGCAGGAGGAGAGTCCGCCGCCACTGCACTCCCCGGGCCGGACGGGGCTTCCCTCACCTGCAGTTGCCCCCGCAGGGGATAGGCGCTGTCCACCGCCTTGACCTCGACGAGTTGTGGCCCGCCCTCCCCCATCAGGATGCTACGAAAGGCGATGGTCTGGGCAATGGCCAGGCCCAAGCCCTCCGCCCGCTGGCGATAGTCGGGCGGGAGGGGGGTGGTGCTCTCCAGCACCAGGTCGGCGGCCAACAGGTCCGCGCCCTGGCGATTCATGCTGCTCTCCACCCGGTCGGTGAAGAAGCCGACGGCGGTGATGGCGGCGACGGTGAGGACCAGGGCGGCGCCCAGCAGGTGCAGTTCCCCGCTGCGCCGGTCCTGGCGCAACAGGCGCAGGGCGAGGCGCCACGTCAGGAGGGGCCTGGAGGTCATGACGAATACCCCGGAAACCTAGCGCCGTGGCACCGCCACGGGGATTGAAACCGAGTCAGAGAGCGTTTCACGGCCTGGCACGGAAGCTCTGACGACCGTCCACAAGGCTTGGAAGAAAAGGGAATTGCGGGTACTTGCTGAGGACAAATGGTCATGGCAGGCGCTCCAGAAGACCACCACGCATGCGCAACCGGCGATCACAGCGGTCGGCGAGGCGAGGATCGTGGGTCACCAGGACCAGGGCGGCGGCCGTCTGGCGGCGCAGGTCCAGGAGCAGATCGATGATCTGCTCCCCCGTCGCCTGGTCCAGGTTGCCGGTGGGCTCGTCGGCGAACAGGACCTGGGGCCGCGGGGC
>JAGVUH010000655.1 GCA_019136395.1 Gammaproteobacteria bacterium | reverse complement strand
GATGGGGACTGCTTGATGGGGGCTTGACCAATCGTCGAGCCCGGGCTAGGCTCAAACCATAGGTCTCTCTGAGCGCGCAGGGACGCTTGGATTTCCCGTCTTTATCCTTTCTTCGACAGCTTCATCCTTTGCTTGGGCAAGCTGTTGAGCCTAATCCGGTCCATGCGCGCCAGCGCCTTGGCCTGGAAGCCAGCACCTGGGCCGTCGCTGACATCATCCGCTGACGCACGGCGCCCGCTCTATTTCTCGCTCGTGTCCACCCCTGTTTAAGGCCCTTGCCGCGCTCATTGCTGCCCGGCGGGAGCGCCTACAGGCTCCCGGCCGGCCCCGGTCGGACTTAAGGCAGACCTGGAGTCAGCCCAGGGACGATCTCAACGGCAATCCCAAGGCCCTACCGGCGCACCTTTTTCCCACGAGAACAAACACCGCAAGGGGACTGCGTCCACATGACCCATGAGCTAAATGACCACCAAAACCGACCTTCAAGCCATCGCGGAGACCCATGAGCGGCCCTTTCTCATCATTGACAAGGATTCCATCATCGTCGCGGCCAACAGCGCCTTCCTCAAGGCCTACGGCACCAGCCTGGCCGGGGTGGTGGGCCGGACCTGTCACGAGGTCACTCACGGTAACCCGCGTCCCTGCCACGAGATGGGGGAGGAATGCCCCATCGAGCGCATCCGCGAGACCCATGCCCCGCACGCCTGCCTGCATATCCACTCCCACCACGACCAGGGCCGGCATATCCACAAGGTGCGGGTAAAAGGTTTCCCGCTGCTGTTCGAAGACGGGGAGCTTTATTACGGGGAGTTGATGGAGGAGATTGCCGTGCGGGCGGAGGACCGCATGAGCGATCAGTGCATGATCGGCCGCTCCAAGGCGCTTCTCGCCGCCATGGAGGCCCTCAAGCTCGCCGCCGGCTCCGACGCCCCGGTGCTGATCCAGGGTGAGACCGGCACCGGCAAGGAACTCGCCGCCGCCTTCGTGCACCGCAATTCGCGGCGGGAGCCGGGTCCTTTTCTCACCCTGGACTGCACCGTGCTCACCGAGACCCTGGTGGAGAGCGAGCTGTTCGGCCACGAGCGCGGCGCCTTCACCGGCAGCGTGGGCGACCGCCAAGGCCTGTTCAAGCTGGCCGATGGCGGCACCCTCTTCCTGGACGAGGTGGGGGAGATGCCCAAGCCGCTTCAGACCAAGCTGCTGCGGGTGCTGGAGAGCGGCGAGTTCCGCCGCGTGGGCGGCAACAAGGTCATCCGCACCGACGTGCGCATCCTCTGCGCCACCAACCGGGACCTGGCGGAGGAGGTCAAGGCCGGAGCCTTCCGCGAGGACCTTTACTACCGCCTGGCCTGCCTCACCATCCATCTGCCGAGCCTGCGGGAGCGCGGGGAGGACATCCCCGACCTGGCGGCCTTCCTGCTCGAGCGCATCCCCGGACCCGGCGGTCGCCGCCTGCGCCTGACGCCGGACGCCATCCTCGCCCTCCAGGATTACCCCTTTCCGGGCAACGTACGCGAGCTGCGCAACATCCTCCAGGCCGCGGCCACGCGGGCCACCGGCTCCACCATCGACGGCACCATGATCGAGCAGACCCTGACGGGGCTGCCCACGCGGGCGGCCATCCACCGTGAGCGGGAAGAAATGGCGCCAAGGGTCCCGCGGGATGCGGGCCCGGAACCGGAACCGATCAGCGCTGGCACGGCCTCCTTGCAGGCACTGGAGCGCGACCACATCGCCCGGCTGCTGGAGGCCCATGGCGGGGATCGCCAGGCCGTGGCCGATGCCTTGGGCGTGAACATTCGGACCGTCTATCGCAAGCTCAAGCGTTACGGACTCGGCTGAGCCGCTTGTGGCGGCGGCGGGATCGCGATCCGCCGCGGAAAAAGGACCGGCCGGGGTGGACTCCCGCCCACCCCGGCCGGTCAGGCCCTCCGCTCAGCGGCTAGGGCTCGCACTGGTGCGGAAATGCAACCGTGTCGACGTACTCGCTGGCGCAGAATTCGTCGCAGGGATTGCACAGGCCCCGCTCCGGGCGATCGAAGTCGTGGCAGAAGTAGCAGCCGATGCCCGTGGAGCCCTTGTTGACATGGTTGTGCATCCGATCCCAGGTATTCGGCGGCCGCTTGGAGCCGTCGTGGCACTGGTTGCAGACTTGCTGTTTTGGACCCTTTAGCTTGTAGCCCATCAGGTCCAGCATCGAGTCTTTGGTCATGTCCACGGCACCATTGCCATGGCATTGGCTACACTCGGCCACTGACCCCACCGGATTCACGCCGTGGTTGATCATCTGGTAGGTGTCCGTTTCGATCCAACTGTATGTCATGTCGGAGGTTTTGTTGGTGCTCAGCAGTCCCAACGAGACCATGTTGAGCAGCCCTGACTGGACGGAGGCGGTCGCGTTGCCCGAGAGCTTGAGGTACTCGAAGGTATCCAGGGCGATCAGCTTCCCGCTGTCGGTGATCGGCTGGGTGGCAGTCTTGTATTTGAACGGGGTCAGCTTGGTGATTGGCGTGCCGTCGGTATAGAGCCCCTGGTCATTGATGTCGCCGAGGGGGCGCGAGGTCGGGTAGGCGCCCGTCTCGGGATCGATCGCTGCGACGTCGCCGAGCAGGTAGTTGTTGCTCAGCCGGTTCCAGAACCGATACTCCGGAACCAGGTTCGATGCCTTCTCGAGGAGCGGGTGCCCGGGCGAGGCAAATTCGTCGGCGGGAATGGGGGCAGGATCGCCGTGGTGGAACTGCCAGTCGCGATGGATCTCCGTGGGGAACTTGGCGTAGGTGGGGATGTGGCAGGACTGGCAGGCAACGCGGGCGACGTGGCGGTCTGGCTCACTGCGCCGGCCGGCGCTGGCGTGGCCGGTACCCGAGTCCATGCCCACGTGGCAGGTGCTGTTGCTGCAGGTGATCTCGCTGCCGCGGCTCGGGTCGTCAGTGTGATGCAGGTCCGAGCCCTTGCCAATCACCTTGTGATTCTGGAACACGTGGCAGTCCTGGCATTGCAGGTCCGGGCCCGCGGTGTTCATGTGCACGTCGAAGTGGGCATCCGCATTGGCGATCAGGGCCAGGGACAGGTCACCGCGCTTGACGCCGTCGCCACCGCCCGCCTTCGCATGGCAGGACAGGCAGTTGGCGCGAGTGGGCGGGGCGATGTTCCGCACATAACTGTCGAGGATCGTCTGGGTGGTTCCGGCTGGCGGTCCCATGCTACCGTCGGCTAGCCTGACCCGGCTCATGGCATAGTCCGCGTTGTGGCAGACCAGGCAGTCCACGTTCGCCAGTGGGTTACCCGCTTCAGTGCCGGGCTTGGCCCCTCGGCCGGCGTGGCAGGAGCCGCAGACCGGCCAGTCTCCCGTGATGTTGATGCAGTAGCTGTTGACGGCGTTGGTCAGCTTGCCCTGCTGGCTCTCGGGCTGGTTCACCATGTCAGGCGCCGCACCCATCCATTGGTAGTGGGTCGAGTTAAAGACCTCGCTGTATTGGTCGCCGTGCTTGCTTATGTCGTTGTGGCAGCTCATGCAGCTCGTGGGATATTGACTCCAGGTGAGGTTGGCATGGGGATTGGTGCCTCCCCCACAGGACAGATCGGCCCCGCTGCAGTCCTGGTCGATGCCGTCGCCGCAGATCTCCGTGGCGCCGGGGAAGATCGAGTTGATGCCGTCGTTACAGTCGACGGGACCGCAACTACCCCCCTCCAGGGCAAAATCGTCCAAGTCGTTGTCCGTGCAGGTAGGCCCGCCGCATCCTCCCGCAGGCTCGACGGCACACTCGCCGCACGAGTTGACTACCCACACACTGGAATCGTTGTCGTTGCAGTCGACGTTCGACTTATAACCGTCGCCGTCTTTGTCCACTGGCTTGCCGGCCGCCTGCGTGGTAAGTGCCGCGGTGCCCAGCAGCAGGGCGCACAGGCCCAGCAGCATCTTCATCGTTCTCATTGTTCTCATCGCCTCACTCCAACCTGTATCTCTATCGTTGACCAAGCCTGGCGCGGTGTATCGTGCGCGACACCGGACAGACTCTGTGGCAGCGAGGCAGCAATTAGCCTGCCAAATCGAGGGGTGCGGGAAGAAACTACCCAAGATGCTGAAAGAAGGAATTTTCCTGATCGGCGCCGATGGGTTGCCGGGGTTCTCACGCCAGTCGGACGGACTGTGTAATCGCCGCCGCGACAGATGTGTCAACGCGCTGACAACCTTGTCAAGAGGATTTGACATCTGAACAACCTGCGTCCCTATGTCCCCACCTCCCCACTACCAAGGCACTTCCCCCTGCCCAAGGCTCTCCCGCCTGGAACGATACTCTGGTACCGCTGCCGGATGGGGGATCTGTCCCGCCAGTCCCCCATGCCCGACGCCGAATCCAATCGGCGCATCGCCCGATAGCCATCGGTATCCATCGCGTGCGGGTGCCGTTTGCGCCAGGGTGCGCCGGAGTGCCTCTGATTCAACGCCATGCCTGGGTGGGGCGTGTCGTACCCAGACCGTGTCGAACCTGTCCTAGGGGGCCAAGGGCCTGGGTGGAATCAGGGCGCTCCGCGGCGTCCTTTCTCGGTTTGAAAGGTCTCATCAGGCCCCGCCGATGACGGCGGGTGGTCTCATGTACCGCGACAAGGGGCCCGAGGGTCTGGGCTATACTCTCGACACCCCTTCGATGAGGAAAAACTGCCGCCATGCCTGCCGCATTCCAAACCCTGCCTATTGGTATCAATAGCCTGGAGAAGATCATTGCCCACGGCATGTGCTACGTGGACAAAACGCCGCATGCCTGGGAACTGGCTCGGCAACCTGGAGCCTATTTCCTCTCCCGTCCGCGCCGCTTTGGCAAGAGCCTGTTCGTCGATACCCTGAAGGAACTCTTCGAAGGCAACGAACCGCTCTTTCGCGGCCTTTTTATCCACGACCAG
>JAGVUH010000041.1 GCA_019136395.1 Gammaproteobacteria bacterium | reverse complement strand
CTCGTCGACGATGAAGGCGTCGGCGCCGGGCAGGATCTCGCCGAAGCCCTCGTCGCGCAGGGCGATGTCCGCGCACAGCAGGTGGTGGTTGACCACCACCAGGTCCGCCTCCTGAGCCCGGCGGCGGGCCTGGAGCAGGGGGCAGCGATCCCAGTCGGGACACTCCTGACGCAGGCAGTTGTCGCTGGTGGAGGTCACCGCCGGCCAGACGGGGGCCTCGTCCGGGAGGGGTAGTTCGGCGATAATTCGCGTGTACCGCCCCGGTGTTCGGCGAGGGCCAGCTCCAGCCGGTAGGGGCAGAGGTAGTTGCCCCGGCCCTTGAGGAGGGCGATGCGCACCGGGATGTCCAGGGCCTCGCGCACCAGGGGCAGGTCGCGGTGATAGAGCTGGTCCTGGAGGGCGCGGGTGCCGGTGGAGATCAGGACCTTGCGTCCGGCGAGGAGGGCGGGGACCAGGTAGGCGTAAGTCTTGCCGGTCCCGGTGCCGGCCTCGCAGATGAGGGTGCCACCCTCGGCCAGGACCTGGGCCACCTCTTCCGCCATCGCCGTCTGCTGGGGGCGATGGTTGTAGCCGGGCAGACGTTGCGCGAGCAGGCCCTCGGGGCCGAGGATATCGCTGACCTGGATCATGGCCGCGCCGCCAGGCAACCCAGGCCGGAGCCAGCACCACCCCTCACCGGCTGCCGGCCTTGGCCTCCGCGTCCTCGGCGCCCTTGGTGTCGCCCGTGGCGCGGCGGGTGGCGGCGATCATGCCCCAGTTGTCTTCCTTGATCTGGGCCTGGTCCTTGGACAAGGCATTGGACTTCTGGGCCAGGGAGCTGGCCTGGGTATAATTCTTCTGGTCGAGGCGGACCCGGGCCAGGCGGTTCCAGAGATAGGCCTCCCGGGGTTGGATGCGGATGGCGCGCTCCAGGGTCGCGGCGGCGGCGACATAATCACCCTGCTGGCGTTGCTTCTCCGCCTGGGCGGCCAGGGAGGCGGCCGCCGCGGGTAATTCTGGCGCCGGCGGCGGGGGGGCCGTGTACCTGACCACGGGGGGCGGGGGCGGCGGCTTGGGCGCCGCGGGGGGTGCCAGGGAGGCGAGGGTGGTCGGGGCGCTGGTCCCCGTGGTGGGTCCCGGGCCTGAACCCGCGGCCGCCGTGGTTGACTGAGCCGCGCTGGGGGTGCCGGACCGGGCGGGAGGTGGATTGGCCGTGGACGGGGAAGCGGACGTCTGGGCCTGAGGCTGCGACTGGGCCTGAGTTTGGGTCCGCGTCGTTGCCGGACCAGAGGTAGGGGCAGGAACGGAGGTGGAGGCCGGGGCGGGGGTGGTCCGCGGGGCACTGGCCGGACTGGCGGGCGGCGTCCAGGTAATGGCGGAGGCCAGACCCGGATCGGTGTCGGGAGGCAAGGTCGCGGGGCCGCGGCCGCCGGGGCTGCCTGGACCTTCCGCCACGGGCGGGGTCAGGGGCGCCGGAGCGTATTCGGCCGCCTCGGGGGCGGGGGCCGGGGGCGGGGCCGTGTTCGGGGCCCGGTAGGCATAGACGTCCACCGCCGGTGCCTGGGGGGGCGGGGCGGTCTTCACCTTGGGATTCAGGGCGTTTTCGACCGGGGCTGGACCGCCCTGGCGCGGCTTGCCGGCGCAACCGGCCAGCAACCCGAGGGCAAGGAGAAGGATCAGGGCTTTGTTCATCAGTTACCTAGAAAATCTCGCAGGAAGCTCCCGATGCCACCTTCGCTGGCTTTCTTCTCTTCCTTGGGTGGGGGCGGGGCCGCGGTGGCGGCCTCCTCGGTGGCCGGTTCCGGGGGCGGGGCGGCGCCACAATCGGAGGTGCCGGTGGGCAGGGCATCGTCGTCGAAGGGCATGGTCAGGGCCCGGCCGCAACCCTTGGGGGCGCGGCGGCCGTTGTAGCGATCGACGGTGACCATCTCGACGCCGTCCGGTGGATAGTCCGGCAGGGGCTGGGTGTCGAGGTTGGCCATGATATCACCCCAGACGCGCAGGGCCCCCGTGCCCCCCGTCAGCCCGGTGGGCTGGTTGTCGTCCCGCCCCACCCAGGCGACGATCACCTTGTCGCCGCTGAAGCCGGCGAACCAACTGTCGCGGAGTTCGTTGGTGGTACCGGTCTTGCCCGCGACGGTGAGCTCCTTGGGCAGGCGCTCCTTGAGCCAGGTGGCGGTACCCTGCTGGATGACCTCCCGCATGGCCCAGGTGAGGAGATAGGCGGCCTGGGGACTGGAGGCCGGCTCCACGGCCAGGGGATAGCGGTTCAGGGGCTCGCCCTGGGTGTTGAGGACCTCGCGGATGGCCCGCAGGGGGGCGCGGAAGCCACCCGCGGCGATGGACTGGTAGACCTGCGCCACCTCCACCGGGGACAGGGAGATGGAGCCCAGCAGCATGGCCGGCACCTTGTCGAAATCCCGCTGCACGCCCAGCTCCTGGAAACGGCGGGCGACGCGATCCAGCCCCAGTTCCATGCCCAGGTTCACCGTCGCCAGGTTGTAGGACTTGGCCAGGGCCAGGTAGAGGGGCACCGAGCCATGGGTCTTACCATCGTAATTCTTGGGCTCCCAGCGCTTGCCATCACCCGCGTTCAGGCTGACGCCCTGATCCCGCAAGGGAGTGGCGATGTTGTATTTCTTAGGCTCGTTCAGGGCCTCGATGAAGATCATCGGCTTGACCAGGGAGCCGATGGGCCTGATGGCCTCCAGGGCCCGGTTGAAGCCGGCGTAGCCCGCCTCGCGCCCTCCCGCCAGGGCCAGGACCTCGCCTTGGGCCGCCGAGACCACCACCGCGGCCCCTTCCAGGGTGCCGGGTTTGAATTTGCGCAGCTTTTCCAGATCGGGCAGGCGGTCGCGAATCGACTGCTCGACGATGCCCTGGATGGTGGGGGAGAGGGTGGTGAAGATGATCAGGCCCTCTGAGCGCAGGTCCTCCTCCCGGTAGTCCCGCTTGAGCTGGCGGCGCACCAGGTCGGTGAAGGCCGGATAGGTACCCGCCGGCCGGCCACCCTTCTCGCCGACGCCGAGGGGCGCCGCCTTGGCGCTGTCGGCCTGGGCCAGCTCGATCACACCCTGGTCGGCCATGATGTCGATAACCAGGTTGCGGCGCTCGAGGGCCCGTTCCGGGTTGCGGCGCGGGTCATAGTAGGAGGGGCCCTTGATCAGGGCGATGAGCAGGGCGGTCTCGGGGATGCCCAGTTCGCTCAGGTCGCGATTGAAGTAGAAACGACTGGCGAGGCCGAAGCCATGGATGGCGCGGCTGCCGTCCTGGCCCAGATAAATCTCGTTGGCGTAGGCCTCCAGGATATCGTCCTTGGGATAGCGCCACTCCAGGAGGATGGCCATCAGGGCCTCGTTGAGCTTCCGTTCCAGGCTACGTTCGTCCGAGAGGTAGAAGTTCTTCACCAGTTGCTGGGTCAGGGTGCTGCCACCCTCCACCACTGCCCCGGCCTGGAAATTCTTGATGGAGGCCCGGAGGATCGCCTGAGGGTCCACGCCAAAATGCGAGCCGAAGGATCGGTCTTCCACCGCCTTGAGGGTATCGACCAGCAGGAGCGGCAGATCCATGGCGCGCACCAGGACGCGGTCCTCGTTGTGACTGGGGTAGATGCTGTCGATGAGCACCGGGTCGAGGCGCACCAGGGCCGGGTCCTCGCCGCCGCTGGCGTCGGTGAGACTGGCGATCTGGCCGTCGCTGATCTGGAGATCAATGAAGCGCTCGGGCTCGGTCCCGTCCCAGAACTGGAAGGCGCGGGTGCGGATGAGGAAGTGGCCATCCTCGCGTTCATAGGTCCCGGGGCGGAGGGGCTGGGCCACCGGCCGGTAGTCCAGCCGCTTGAGTTCCGCCACCAGTTCCGCGGGGTCCAGGGGGGAGCCGGTGTAGAGTTCCAGGGGGCGGGCGTAGACTCGCGCGGGCAGGGCCCAGCGCTTGCCCTCGAACTTCTCCCGCACGGTGCGATCGAGGGGGATGGCATACAGGACCAGGGCCACCAGGCCCGCCAGTCCGGCCAAAATGATCGTTCCGCCCAGGAATCGCAGGGCACGCCACACCCAGCCACGGCGCTGGCGCGGTTTCCCCTCCTCGGGGGGGTAGTCCTCCTCGTCCTGGTCTTGATAAGGCCGGCTCAACTGGCTGAATCCTCACGGCGATCGTTCGCCGGGATCTGGAATGTCAGGCGGACGGGCAACCTGGCGGCTACCTGGCCGAAAAATGACTTATAGTCCCATGGGGGGCTTGGGGCGGCAACTCTTCTACTGCTTTAAAATGATGCTCAGTGTATAACCCAGCGTGAATCCCCCTGGGCCTGGGCCGGGTCGGGTGGCGTCTAGCGGGGGTCGCCGTGAATCCGTGCTTGGGGGCTTGCCAACCGCATACATGCGGTTGACACCCCCGCCAGACGCCCTCCGACCCTCCGACCCTCCCTCCCTGCTTGCCTTGGTTCGGGGGCCTCTGGCGGGGGGCGGCCCGCTCAGGTCTTGATCCCGACCCCGCGGTCCAGGAGGCGCAGGCTGTAGAGGGTCAGGGCGACGATGAAGCCGAGGATGATGGCCAGCGCCAGCCCCAGGTCGATGTCGCTCACCCCCAGAAAGCCGTAGCGGAAGGCATTCACCATGTAGAGCACCGGATTGGCCTGGGAGAGCCAGCGCCAGAATTCCGGCAGCAGGTCGATGGAGTAGAAGACGCCCCCCAGGTAGGTGAGGGGGGTGAGGACGAAGGTGGGGATGATGGAGATGTCGTCGAAGCTGTTGGCATAGACGGCGTTGATGAAGCCGCCGAGGGCGAAGAGGATCGCGGTCAGGGTGAAGACCGTCAGGCTGGTGAGCAGGCTGTGGATCTGGAGGTCGGTGAAGACCACGGCGACCAGGGTCACCGCCAGGCCCACCGCCAGGCCCCGCGCCACGCCACCGGCCACGTAGCCGGCGAGGATCACCCAGTTGGGCACCGGAGCCACCAGCAGTCAGGTAGGCGAAACCGCCCATGGGCCCGATGCGCTCGCCGATGAGGCGGCCGAAGATGACGAAGTACAGGGTGGTGGTGATGACCGACGGCAGCAGGGTCTGGATCCAGATGCGACTGAAGCGCAGGATTTCCTTCTTCAGGATGGTCAGGAAGGCGACCCGGTAACGGGCCCAGCGGCCCATGACCGGGTGGGGGCCGGGTGCGGGGCGGGGTCCCCCCGGAGGGGCTGGGTCCCGGCCAGCCTGGAAGCGGGGAGCGGGGCTCATGCCGCCTCCTCGCCGCGCCGTTCGAGGGTGTCGAGAAAGAGTCGTTCCAGGCGGTTCTGCTTGTTGCGCAGGCTGGCGACCTCGATGCCCCGGCGGGAGAGGGCGGCGAACAGGCCGTTGACGCTCTGGCCCCGGGAGATCTCCACCTCCAGGCTCAGGTCGTCCAGCAGCAGGCAGGGAAAGCTAACCAGGTCCGGGGCCTCGCTCAGGGGATGCTTGAGGTTGAGGACGAAGGTTTCCGCCTCCAGGCGCCCGAGCAGGGTGGTCATGCCCTCCCGCTCGGCGACCCGGCCCCGGTTGATGATGGCGATGTGGCGGCAGAGGTTTTCCGCCTCTTCCAGGTAGTGGGTGGTGAGGATGATGGTGGTGCCCAGCTCGTTGAGTTCGCGCAGAAAGTCCCACATGGAGCGCCGGATCTCGATGTCGACGCCGGCGGTGGGCTCGTCGAGGATCAGCAGGCGGGGGCCGTGGATCAACCCCCGGGCGATCATCAGCCGGCGTTTGAGGCCACCGGAGAGCTGGCGCATCTCGGTATCGCGCCGGTCCCAGAGCTCCAGCTTGCGCAGGTAGTATTCCGCCCGCTCCCGCGCCTCCGGACGGGGGATGCCATAGTAGCCGGCCTGGTTCAGGACCACCTCGATGACCGGCAGGAAGATGTTGAAGTTGAACTCCTGGGGCACCAGGCCGAGGCAGGCCTTGACCGCCTCAGGTTCCCGGAGGATGCCGATCAGGGTCGACTTGCCGGCGCCATTGGGGCCCAGCAGGGCGAAGAAGTCGCCCTCCTCGACGCTCAGGTCCACCCCCTTGAGGGCCTCGAAGCCGTTGCGATAAGTCTTGCGGAGTTGGCGGACGCTAAGGGCGGGCATGAAAGATTGGGGTCCCTGGCTGGAATGGGCCTGACAACAGCATGGAGCGATCAATCGGTATTTCCGGGTCGGGGGCGTCTGGCGGGGAGGCGGGGGAAACGTTCCCGCAGGCTTGACAAGGGCACCCTAGGGGTCGAGACCCCCCGCCTGAGAGACCCCGCAATCCTCCCAGGGCCGACCGGAAACCGAGCGGATAGGAGTATAAACTAGCCGTCCCAGGCTCCGTTATCAATGCGAGCCCCGTGGTCGCCGCCGTGCCTCCTGGCCTTTAAACCCCCTATCCGAGCTGGAGCAAGCGCCTATCCCG
>JAGVUH010000298.1 GCA_019136395.1 Gammaproteobacteria bacterium | reverse complement strand
ACCCGCACCCAGGTGCGCTGGACGCTGACGTCGACCACCTCGCCCTGGGCGTCGCAACCGAAGCCGAAGGAGAGGGCCGGCGACACCTCAAGCAGGCCCAGGCCCAGGCGGGCGGTGATCGCCGGGGGCAGCATGTTGACCATGCGCTCCGGCAGATACTGATTGGCCCCCCGGGCGCGGGCCTCCCGGTCCAGGTCGCTGTCCGGGGGCACCAGGGCCGCGACATCGGCGACATGGACCCAGAGGCGGTCGCCGTCCAGGCTCAGGGCGTCGTCCGGGTCCTGGTTGCCCTCGTCGTCGATGGCGAAGGCCGGGAGATGGGTCAGGTCCAGGCGGTCCTCGTCCGGCAGCTCCCCCACCGGCAGCTCGGGGTCGAGCTCCGGCAGGGCCTGGCGGGCGGGATGGGGATTGTGCTCCGGGGCCCAATGGCCGAACTGGACCAGGGCGCGGTGGGCCTTCTCCGGGGTCTCCTCGATCCCCAGGGCCTTGAGGATGCGGCTGTGCTCCGACCGCCCCCAGGCCACGCGCTCCACCTCCGCCAGGCGCTCGGCATCCTCGGGGAGGGGCTGGCTGGCCGCCAGGCGGGCCAGGAAGGCGTCCCAGTCCCGGGCCGCGTCCTCCCGCGCCCGCCGCTGGGCCTGATCCGCCTCCACCTCGGCCCGGGGCCGGGCGCGGATCTCCTCCGGGGTGCCGCTGAACCAGAGCCCCTCCGCCACCAGGCCCCAGGCCGCCCAGGCAGAGGCGGGGGTGAAATCGCCATGGATGAGCTCGGCCAGCTCCCGCAGCCGGGTGGTGCCGCCCTCCAGCAGTTCCCAGGCCTCGGCGAAGTCGCCCGCGTCCAGGGTCAACTCGTGCAGACCGCGCAGGGGCCCCGGATGGAGCAGGTCGATGTCCTTGAGGCGCACCCGCTTGGTCTCGCCCTTGTCGAGGGCGATCTCGATCTTCTCCCCCAGGCTCAGGACCCGGGCGGGGTGACCTTTATACAGGACGAGGCTGTCGACGCGCAGATTGGCTTGATGAATAGACAAAACGTTACCACTTGAGCGGTCTGGATGGGGGTCGTCACACTTACCCGGCATTGCCACGGGCGACCGTCCTAGTTTATACCGGAAGCGTCCGGACCCGGACGCCGCCGATCAGGAGACCTGCGAACGATGAACAGCCAGTGGCGCGACTTTCTTGAGAACCGTGGGGCCCGCTTTGGCGAGGACGGCCTGGCCCGCTTCCCCGACGCCCCTCGCCAGGCCGATCCGGCCCTCTGCGACCTCAGCCACCTGGGCCTGATCGCGGTCGTCGGGGCGGACGCCCCGACCTTCCTGCAAGGGCAACTGACCAACGACGTGCGTCAGGTCAGCGCGACCCACTCGCAACTGGCCGGTTACTGCACCCACCAGGGCCGCATGCTGGCCAGTTTCCGCCTGCTTCGCCGGGGTGACACCTTCTACCTGCTGCTGCCGCGCACCCAGGTGGAACTGGTGCTCAAGCGGTTGCGGATGTTCGTCCTGCGGTCCCAGGTCGTCCTGACCGACGCCTCGGCTGAGTTCGCCGCCCTGGGGCTGAGCGGTGACCAGGCGGAGACGCTGCTGGCGGCCGCCGTTCCTGAGATCGCCGGTCCTGAGGCCGCGAGCCCTGAGACCGCCGGTCCTGAGGCCAGCGTTCCTGATGCCGCCGGTCTTGAGTTAGCGGCCCTGCCCGCAGAGGTCAACGGTCAGACCCAGGTGGGCGACCTGACCATCATCCGCCCGGCGGGCACCCCGCCCCGCTTCCTGGTCCTGGGGCCCGTCCCGGCCCTCACCGCCCTTTGGGACCGGCTGGCCGCGGCGGCCACCCTGGTCAACGCCGAGCACTGGACCCTGGGCGACATCCAGGCCGGCCTGCCCAACATCCACCCGGAGACCCGCGAGGCCTTCGTGCCGCAGATGACCAACCTGCAACGGGTGGACGGCGTCAGCTTCACCAAGGGCTGTTACACCGGCCAGGAGGTCGTCGCCCGCATGCAGTACCTGGGCAAGCTCAAGCGCCGCCTCTATGTGGGTGAGGTGACGTCGGACCGCCCGCCCCGCCCCGGCGACGCCCTTTTCTCCCCGATCAGCGAGTCCGCCCAGAACCCCGGCACTGTCGTCGAGGCCAGCCCCCTGGCCGAGGGCCGCTGGGCCCTCAGCCTGGTGGCGGAGATCGCCGCCGTCGCCGATGGTCGTCTCAGCCTGGGCGAGGGCGGTCCCCTGATCCAGGTCTCGGAGCCACCCTATGGGTTTCCCGCCCCTTAGAAACCATCCCTGATCAGGTGGCGAAATCGGCGTCGAGCACCACCCGATAGCGGGCCTTGCCGGCGCGCAGATGGTCCAGGGCCGCGTTCACCTGGCTCATGGGGAAATGCTCCACCTGCGGCAGGATCTGGTGGCGGGCGGCGAAGTCCAGCATGGTCGCCAGGGCGGTCGGGGAGCCGATGGGGGAGCCGGAGACGCCCTTCTGGCCGCCGATCAGGTCCATGGCATTGATCATCATCGGCTCCAGCACCGCGCCGACAATATGCAGGCGCCCCTTGGGGGCCAGGGTGGCGAGCAGGCCCGACCAGTCCAGGGTGACGTTGACGGTACTTATGATTAGGTCCAGGGAGCCGCGAATCGCCCGCAGGGCGCGCCGGTCATTGCTCGCCACCACGCGATGGGCGCCCAGGGCCTGAGCCTCGGCGCGCTTGGACTCGTTGGAGGTGAAGGCCGTGACCTCGCACCCCCAGGCGCGCAGGAACTGGAGGGCGAGATGCCCCAGGCCGCCGATGCCGACCACGCCCACCCGCGCCGTCGGCGTGACGCGGTGGATCAGCAGGGGGGAGAAGACCGTGATGCCGCCGCACATCAGGGGCCCGGCGGCGCCGGCGTCCAGGCCCTCCGGCAGGGGCAGGGCCCAGGCCCAGTGGCAGCGCAGGCGATCCGCGAAGCCCCCATGGCGGCCGACGATGGTCCCCTGGCTTTGGGCGCAGAGGTGGTGCTCGCCGGACAGGCAGGTGGGGCAATGCATGCAACTAAGCGCCATCCAGCCGACACCAACGCGTTGCCCCTGGCTTAGTCCGGCGACCCGCTCGCCCACGGCGATGATACGCCCCACCGCCTCATGCCCGGGAACGAGCGGATAGCGGCTCATGCCCCAATGGTTGTCGAGCATGGAAAGGTCGGAATGGCAGATGCCGCAATGCTCCACGGCGATCTCGACCTCATCGGGTCCCAGGGGACCCGGGTCGTAGGAGTAGGCTTCGCAGGCACCGCCGGCGGCGGTGGCGGCCCAGGCATTGATTTGACTCATTATTCCCTCCATTAAGGTCTCAGGATGATCAGGGCTCTAGCGCCACGCAATGCTACACCGAAAGTCAGGCCCTTTTCGGTTACACTTGCGCTGGTTGATTTTTCTCAATTCCACGCGGCTCAAGAAGCTTCTCCATGGTGAAGTACGTGACATTGCGCGACGCCTGGTCCGGCGAGGCGGATTGCCTCAACTGCGCGCTGCGGGACTCCGTCCTTTTTGCCGGTCTCACCGTGCGGGACTTCGAGAAGATTCACGACCCCATCGACCAGTTCACCCTCAAACCCGGGGGGTCCCTCTACCATGCCGGGGAGCGGGGCGAGTTCCTCTTCACCGTGCGCAGCGGCGCCCTCAAACTGGTCCAGTACCTGCCGGATGGCAGCCAGCGCATCGTCCGCCTGGCCCGGACCAGCGACGTCCTCGGGCTGGAGGCCATCCTCGACGCCCCCTACCAACACGAGGCGGTGGTCCTGCAAACCACCGAGGTCTGCCGCTACCCGGCGCGGCTGGTCAAGGCCCTGGGCGCGGAAAACCCGCGGCTCCATACCGAGCTCATGAACCGCTGGCAGCGGGCCCTGACCGAGGCCGACGCCTGGCTGACGGAGCTCTCCACCGGCTCCGCCCGCCAGCGGGTCGCCCGCCTGCTCCTGCGCCTGGTGCGGGATCAGGCGAGCAACGAGTGCGAGTTGTTCAGCCGCGAGGACATGGGCGCCATGCTCGGCATCACCACCGAAACCACCAGCCGCACCATCGCCGAATTCAAGCGCCAGGGCCTGCTGGTCGACCTCAACCTCAACCGCTGTCGCCTCGACATCCCCAAGCTGCGCCAACTGGCGGGCGAGTGAGCGCGCGGCCAGGGAGCGGGACAATAGGCAACTTGCAAGGCGCTTAACGCCAAGGGCCGGCGCTTGGCCGGCCCTTGCTGGCCCCCAGGCGTGGGCGGGGGCCTCGCCCGTGTCACGCGACCGCGATCACTTGACCTCGATCTGACGCCGCTCCGTCGCGTGGGTCTTGGGGAGGTGGATCTCGAGAAGACCATCCTTGAACACGGCGTCCACCTTCTCGGCATCGATCGGCTCCGGCAGGCGAACGGTCCGCGTGAAGGTCCCGCGCATGATCTCCGCGCGATAGACCTTGCCCTCCTCCTTCTCCTCCTCCTCATGATGACGCTCACCCGCGATGGTCAGCAGGTCGCCGCGCAGGTCAAGCTTAAGATCCTTCTTGTCCATGCCCGGGAGTTCCACCCGGACCAGAATCTCTTTATCGCGCTCGATCAGATCAAGAGGCGGCATGCCGTACTCCATGTGTCCCATGAATGGCGCCCAATCCGGTAAGAGCTCACCGAAAGGACGCATCCACCGGCGCTGCATGGCGTCGAACATCCGATCCAGGTTATCGAAGACATCGAGCTCGCGATGCGGTGTCACGTGAGTCAGTTCGGTTGTCTTGGTCTTCATGGCTGCTCTCCTGATGCTTCTATCCCTATAATCTTCTATCCCTACAATAAAGGTATCTATTCAGCTCACCTGGCCTGCCTCAATCCAGACGCGGCATGGGTGGCTGACCCTGGAAAGTTAAGACCAAGGCTTGGTAGATATCGATGGATTGCTTTTGCAAGGTT
>JAGVUH010000264.1 GCA_019136395.1 Gammaproteobacteria bacterium | reverse complement strand
CGCACTTCGATGCCTGGCAAGAAGAAGCCGAATCCCGTATCGATGCCTTCGAGGCGGGACGGCTGATCGACGATGCGGCGGAAGCGGTCTTTGCGCGGATCAACCGGCGTTGAAGCTCCGGATGCTGTCCTGCGCCGAACGGGAGCTGGTGGACGCCGTGGATTACTACAATGCCGAACGTCCGGGGCTTGGCTATGAGTTCGCGGGCGAGGTACAGAAAACCCTTGAGCGCATCCTTGCCTTCCCCGCTGCCTGGCCATGTTTTTCCGCGCGGACCCGTCGCTGCGTGGTGAGTCGCTTCCCTTATGGGGTTCTCTATCAGGTCCGTGACGATCGCGTGTTGGTCGTTGCCATCATGAATTTGAAGCGCGACCCGGTTTCCTGGAGGGAGCGCGCTAATCGCTGAATTGGTATCGAAGTGGCTTACGCCACACCAATTGGGCGCGGGCAATGTCGTCCATCGCCTAAGGGGTCCAGGACGAGATGCTCACCAGTCAGCCCCGATTCCTGGGATTCGACGAGGCTCAGGGTCATCTATCCGCGAAGCCGTTAGCGGCTAGGGACTTGGAAGAGTGGCTGCGCGAGCGCGGGGAAGCCGGACGCGCGGCATCGAGAAAGGCACGGCTGGTCTCGTAGCGGGGGCCGGTTACCGCTTGGCGCGACGCCGGGATGACGCCCACGTGTATTTTACCGGCAAGGGCCTCCTCGGCGAGCGCCTGGCAGCATGGGAGGCCGGGGGCCGACAGAATGCCAGTCTGCTTGACCAGGGGCGCGAGCGCATCACCGAATGGATACCGTCGCCAAGGGGGGGTTCCATCTGGCCCGGGAACTGTTCGATCGGGCGGACCAGGCCCTTTACGCCGCCAAGACGGCCGGACGCGATCAGGTGTGCTTGGGGTAAGGTGGACTGATACTTCGCTTTAACGAGGCAGCCAATGAGTCGACTGGTGACGTACGGACAAACGAGGTACGTCTCAACACGGCGAAACGACTGCTATATTTGACGGATCAACGCAGAAGCGGACCCAAACCATGCTTGACAGCGCCACCACCAAAGCCGCCCGATCCTTTGTCGCCCAGGCTAAGGTGCGCTTCCCCGTGCGCAGCGCCATCCTCTTCGGTAGCCGCGCCCGCGGACACTTCCGCCCAGATAGCGATGCCGACGTGGCCCTGCTGCTGACCGGCCCTCATGGCCCCTTCTTGGACACCAAGCTGGAACTTGCCGACATCGCCTACGACGTGCTGCTGGAAACCGGGATTCGTATCCAGCCCCTACCCGTGTGGGAAGAGGAGTGGGAGCATCCAGATACCTACACCAATCCTCAGTTGCTCCAGAACATCGCCCGCGAGGGCATTCGTCTGTGAGTGCCGACGAACTGATGGGCAAGGCCAAGCGTGCGGTTGCCTCTGCCCGTCTGCTGCTAGGTAAAAGCACCCCCAAAGTCGGGCTGGCTAGGCTATGCTTTCTTTAAACCCATGAAAACTGACTGAGGATACCAAGATGCGAACGCTTAGCTTTGTCCCGGCGCTTGTGGTAGCGCTGATCCTTTCCGGCTGTGCCTGCATGTCTGACACCGAACGGCGGGTGGCCACGGGCACGGGGGCCGGTGCCGCGACCGGCGCCGTGATTGGCTCCTTCTCCGGCTCTGCCGGCAAGGGCGCCCTCATTGGCGCCGGCGTTGGCGCCGTAGGCGGCTACCTGTACGACCAAGATCAAAAGAGTAAGGGATACTGAGCCCGCCAGGGTTTGTGGGGGGTAAGGGTACTTCGCCGGGAAGGGAAGCCGGCGGGGACCTTGTCGGCGAACGGGTGGTAGCGTTGCGCCAAGGTGGTGGGCGCCCGTAGATATCGTGCTTGGGGGGTTAGCCGGTGCCTCATTGTGCTTGGGTGTTGTAGCATGGGTAGGGACTGCGATAAACTCGTCAGAGTTGTGACCGGATTCAGAATACAGGCCAGCGACCAAACCGGCCTGGAGAGCCAAGCCTGGACGGCCACATACCACTGGAGTTGAGACTTGCCCCATGACCTTACGGGGGACGCAGCCGATGCGTCCAACCGGACGCAACCCCCCTTCAAGGCCTTCCTTTCCTTGCTGGTCCTTCTGACCCTGCTCATCGGCGCGGTGGGAGGATACGCCTACACCCGCCTGCGTGAAGACCAACGCCACGAGATCGAACGGACGCTGACGATCTTTGCCGAGGAGAAACGCCATCAGCTCGAGGATTGGTTGGCACGAACCCGGGATGACGCCCAACTGTATTTCTCCGGCCAGGCACCCCTCGCCCAGCGCCTGGCGGCATGGGAGGCCGGAGGTCGTCGGGATGCCGCGCTGTTGGATCAAGCCCGCGAGCGCATTACCGATATCAAGGGCATACGGGGATGGTCGGCCCTGGCGGTCCTCGATACCGAGGGGAATCCGATTTTTACCCTGGGGCCGAAGAACTTCGCCGACCACGTTCAGGAGATCCAGGAGGTCCTCGCCCATCCCCGCATCCAGCCGGTGGATCTGCATCGCAACCCGCAGGGCGAGGTCGAATATGGCCTGCTGGCCCCCATTGCCCTGGCCGACGGCCGGCTGCTGGGGGTGGCCTATCTGAGCTGGCTGGCCGACCAGACCCTCTTTCCCTACGTCGTCTCCTGGCCGGTGCCGACCGAGACCGCCGAGACCTTCCTGATACGGCGTGAGGGGGAGGAGGTGGTTTCCTTGACCCCCCTGCGCCAGGAAGCGGACGCCGCCCTCAAAAAGCGCCTGCCCTTCGCGACCTCCCGCATCCCTGCCGCCCTGGCCGCCCAGGGACAAAAGGGCCTCCTGCCCCTGACGCAGGACTACCGCGGCGAGCCGGTCTTGGCCTATGCCACCACCATTGCCGGCACCCCCTGGCTGATGATCGCCAAGATTGATCAACGGGAAGCCCTGGCCGGGATGCGCGAGATCGCCTGGGTTACCGCCCTGGTCCTGGGGCTGATCCTGCTGCTGATCTACAGTGTCGGCTACGCCTGGTGGCACCGCCTCCGGGAACAAGCCCAGGTCGCGGCGCGGGAGGCCAGTGTTCGCTTGGAGAGTGAACGACGCTGGAAGCTCGCCCTGGATAGCGCCGGGCATGGGGTCTGGGACTGGCATCTCGATACCGACCAGGTGGACTTCTCCCCGAAGTGGAAACGCATGCTTGGCTATGACGAGGCGGATTGCATCGACACGGTCGGCGCCTGGGAGCAACTCGTCCACCCCGAGGATCTGCCCCGGGTCTGGGCCGCGCTCCGGGCCCATATCGCCGGGGAGACCCCCAACTACGAGAGTATCCACCGCCTGCGCTGCCAGGACGGTACCTGGAAATGGCTGTTGGATCGTGGCACCGCCCTCGAGCGTGATGCCGCGGGCCAACCGCGGCGCATGCTCGGCACCTACACCGATATCACCGCCCAGAAGGTGGCCGAGGCGGCGCTCGCGGCGACCAACATCCGCCTCCAAGGCCTGTTAGACGCCTTGCCGGTGGGGGTGGCCTTCACGGAAGGTCTGGATATTCGCGACGTCCAGGCCAATGCCACGCTGCGCCGCCAGTTCGAGTTTCCGTCCGATGGAGAGATCGCGGCTTCCGCTGCGGATCCAGCCGCGCCGGGGCGGCGTGTACACTTTTACCACGCGGGGCGTGAGCTCGCCGCCGAGGAGCTGCCGCTGGAGCGAGCGGTCCTGGAAGGGCGGGCAATCCCGCCGCTGGAGGTGGAGATCGCCCTGCCCAGCGGTCGGCATTGGATCGCCGAGATCACCGGCGTGCCCCTGCGGGATGCCGCGGGCCAGCTCGTCGCCGGGCTGGCGGTGTTGGTCGATATCACCGCCCACAAGCAGGCCGAGGAGGATCTACGCGCGAGCGAGCGGCGCTACCGTGAGCTCAATGCCGAGCTGGAAAGCAAGGTTGAGCTGCGCACCGCCGAAGCCCGCGCCGCCAGCGCCGCCAAGAGCGAGTTCCTGGCCCACATGAGCCACGAGATCCGCACGCCGATGAACGCCGTGCTCGGCCTGGCCCAGTTACTTAATCACGAACCTCTCACGGCCAATCAGCACGCCATGGTCCAGCGCATCCAGGGCGCGGGCCAATCCTTGCTGGCGATCATCAACGACATCCTCGACTTCTCCAAAATCGAGGCGGGCCAGTTGCGCCTTGACGCCCGACCCTTCCGCCTGGAGGACCTGACGGCCCGGGTGGCCAGTCTGCTTGGCGCTACCGCCGTGGCCAAGGGCGTCGAGCTACGTATCGAGCCTCTGGCCGCGCCCATCGGCGCACTACTGGGGGATGCCCAGCGCCTGGAAGAGGTGCTGATCAACCTCATCGGCAACGCCATCAAGTTCACCGAGCGGGGCGAGGTGGTACTCCACATCCACACCCTGGCCAGCACCGACCCTGAGGTGCGGCTGCGCTTCGCGGTCCAGGACACCGGCATCGGCATCAGTCCCGAGGCCCAGGCCCGGCTCTTCGACGCCTTCACCCAGGCCGACACCGGCATCAGCCGCCGCTTTGGCGGCACGGGACTGGGGTTGTCCATCAGCAAGCGCCTGGTCGAACTGATGGGCGGCGCGATCGGCGTGGAGAGCCAGCCCGGCCAGGGCAGCACCTTCTGGTTCGAGCTGCCCTTCGCGCGGGCCAGCGAGGCAGAAGAGCCTAGCCTCGCGGCCCCGGTCGCCATCCCCACCGGCCCGCGCTTGTCGGGCCTGCGCATCCTGGCGGTCGACGACAGCGTCCTCAACCGGGACCTGGTGGAACGGTTGTTGATGCGGGAAGGGGCGGAGGTCACCCTGGCCGCGGATGGTCAACAGGCGGTGCGCTATCTACAAGCCCCCGCCCCGGCCTTCGACGCCGTACTCATGGACGTGCAGATGCCGGTGATGGACGGCCTGACGGCCATGCGCCATATCCGCCACGAACT
>JAGVUH010000237.1 GCA_019136395.1 Gammaproteobacteria bacterium | reverse complement strand
CTGGGCGTCCAGCACCAGGCGCAGGGCCGTCGGCGGCAGGAAGCGGCCGATCTCCAGCGCCGGCGGGGCCGGACACTGGGCGACGTGGATCATCTCCAGCAGCAGGCTGCCGGTTGGCAGTTCCGGGTCGCGCAGGATGGTCAGGGCGCAGGAACCCAGGTCCGAATCCAGGATCATGGCCATGGCGCCCCGCGTCATGGGATGTTCCCAGGTAAGGAACTCCCGGTCCTCCCGCGCCAGGGCCAGGCCACGGTCGAAGGTGACCGTCAGGCCGTCTTCCGGCAGCTCGGGGAAGTGCTCGTGCAGGCGGTGCACGCCGGGCTTGAGGATCAGGGTCGCGCCGCTCCCGGGCTCGATATCGATGCCAAAACTGTCCCAGACCCGGGTCAGGTAGTCGCGCAGGGCCGGGTCCGCGTCCTGGTCGAGGATGGCGTTGGCCAGTGCGGCCGAGTCCCCGGGGCGGTAGGAGTGGAGCTCCAGCAGCCGGTCCCGACCGGCGGCCAGTTCGGCGTTGAGGCGCTCCCGCTCACGGCGGGCCTCGGCTATCAGGTCGTCCGTCAGCGAATGGATGTTTTTGTCGGATTCCTGAGTTGCCCGCAATCGTTCACACCCCCTGCCGCCCTGGCTAGCATGGTCAGCACAAACCGCTGATTCTTTTGCCCCCTCCCCCCTGGCGGGGGAGGGTTGGGGAGAGGGGGGCTGAATGGTAACAGTTGCCTCTGCTGGGGTGGCGTTGGCGGTTGTGGCACGTTCGGCTTCGGCCATGGGCAGCGCTGTTTGCGTTTGGCCCGATGCAGACGAATCGGGTGCGGCGATTGCGGTCAGAATTGGACTAGCCATGGTGGCGCCCAACAGGGCCCGCAGGCGCGCGCCAAGCAGGTCGTCGACTGCTCCGGCCGCCGGGCAAATGGCGGCGAAGGCGTCCAGCCCTTCCTGGTACCAGCGATACAGCAGCTCCTCCGGACCGCCCTCCTCGTAGGGGATGTGGATGCGGATGGTCTCGGTCTGGCCGATGCGGTCCAGGCGACCGATGCGCTGTTCCAGCACCTCGGGGTCCAGGGGCAGGTCGAAGAGGACCAGGTGATGGGCGAACTGGAAGTTGCGGCCCTCGCCACCGATCTCGGAGCAGATGAGGGCCTGGGCGCCGTCCTCGGCGTCGGCGAAGAAGGCCGCCGCCCGGTCACGCTCCACGATGTCCATGCCCTCGTGGAAGAGGGCGGCGTGGAGGCCCTCCCGCTCCAGCAGGGCGCGGCGCAGGCCCATGGCGGTCTCGGCCTGAGCGCAGATCACCACCAGCTTCTCCGGCCGCAACTGGCGGATCAGCCCTGCCAGCCAGGCGATGCGGTCATCGGCCCGTGGGAGGGGATGGGGCAACGGCAGCCGCGCCGGGAAGCCATGGATGGCGGCGCGGGTGTTGCGAAACAGCACCCGGCTGGTGCCATGGCGGTCGATCAGGGCGCTGACCAGGGCCGCCGCCGGTTGGTCCGGGTCCAGACCCAGGTGTTGCAGCCGGGTACGATCCTCCACTGTCAGCCCCTGACCGTCCAGTAGGCGTCCCGCCAGGCGGGCGATGGGGATGTAATCGGCCTCCTCGGCGAGGAAGGCGGCGTAATCGTGCCAACGGTGGGGGTCAAGCAGACGCAGGCGACCGAAGTGGCCGGCGCGGCCCAGTTGCTCCGGGGTCGCGGTCAGCAGCAGGACCCCGGGGGTCCGCGCCGCCAGGGCCGCCACCAGGTCATATTCCGGGCTGGTGGTGGTCTCCGACCAGCGCAGGTGATGGGCCCCGTCGACGATCAGCAGGTCCCAGTCCGCCGCCAGCAGGGCCCGCGCGGCCGCGGGGGCGGCCAGCAGGCCCGCCAGGGGGCAGAGGGTCAGGGGCTCGATCAGGAAGGGGTTGTCGTCGTTGTCAGCGGATCGGCTGCTGGTAAAGGGGCTGCCGGTTTCTGGCCCGCTGGTTCCCGACCCGCCGAGGGGGCCCCTCTGGGCATCCGCCTTAGCGTGAAAGTCACGGGAATGTCTTTCATTATCGGGCGGGTGGCTTGCCGTCTCATGACAGTTAGCCTGATGCTTGATAGGTTGGCGGTCAGGGTTGGCAGCGGTGTCCTGGATATCCGCCAATCGCTCCCGGTCGAACAGAGAAAAGCGCAGGTTGAAACGCCGCCGCATCTCCACCAGCCACTGGTGGAGCAAGGGTTCCGGGACCAGGATCAGGGCCCGGGCCACGCGGCCGGCGGCCACCAGCAGCCGGTGGAGGACGAGGCCGGCCTCGATGGTCTTGCCGAGTCCCACCTCATCCGCCAGCAAGACCCGGGGCGCCGTGCGACCCGCGACCTCGGTGGCGATGTAGAGCTGATGGGGGATGGGGCTGATCCGGGGACCGACCAGCCCCAGGACTGGCGAGGCCGCGGCCGCCACGCCGCGCCGCCAGGTCTCGTAACGTAGCTCGAACCAGACATCGCGGTCGAAGCGCCCGGCCAGCAGACGCTGGCGCGGCCGGTTGAGGGGCAGTTGCGGGTCGAGGCGGGTCTCCGCCAGGCGACTGGGCTGTCCGGCCGCGTCCTCGCAGAGATAGAAGTAGATCCCCTCCCGCTCCTCGATGGCCGTCACTAGCAGGTCCTCACCCCCCGGCACCCGCACCCGCTCCCCCGGTTGGAAGCGCACCCGGCTCAGCGGGGCGTTGTCCTGGGCGTAGAGGCGGGTCTCGCCGGTGGCGGGGAAGAGGATGCTCACCCGGCGGCCCTCGCAGGCGGTGACCAGGCCGAGGCCAAGTTCGGTTTGGGTCTCGCTGAGCCAGCGTTGGCCAGGCAGGAAGGGCGTCATGGGCGTGGGGTCGAGGTACTGCTTGGTAGGAAAAGGCTATCATAGACCGACGATCAGGGGCCGGTGCCTCGTACTACTCAACCTTGGAACGTCGCCATGTGGTCCAGCCGGTTCGATGCCGCCACCATCGCCGCGCGCCTAGCCCATGCCGCCACGGGGCGGGAGGAATGGGCGGATGGGGCGCGGCGGGAGCATGCGCTCGCGGGCGCCGAACCGCCCCGACCGGCGGCCGTGCTCCTGCCCTTGCTCCGTTCTGGCGCCTGGCCGGGGCACGACCCCGGCGCTGATCATGCGTGGGCTGTTCCAACGTCCCCCTGGCATCTGCTGTTCATTCGCCGCGCCGAGCACCCCCATGATCGCCATAGTGGGGAGGTGGCCTTTCCCGGCGGTCGCGTCGACCCCCTCGACCCGGACCCGGTGGCCACCGCCCTGCGCGAGGCCGAGGAGGAGATCGGTCTGGACCCAGGGCAGGTCGAGATTCTTGGCCAGTTGCCGGCCTTTCATACCGTCAGCGGTTACCGGGTGACGCCGGTGGTGGGCCTGATCCCCTGGCCCCTGACCCTGCGGCCCGACCCCACCGAGGTGGCGGAGGTCTTCACCCTGCCGCTGGACTGGCTGCGGGAACCCGGCCATCGCCACACCCGCCTTTGGCCTCATCCTGGCCACCCCCAGGAGCGTGAGGTCATCTTTTACCAGGAACGGGACGGCCGGCGCCTCTGGGGGGTCACCGCCTGGATCACCGTCGATTTTCTCGGTTGCCTGGAACCTTGGGGCTGAGATACGGGGGAGGGCGGTCATCCGCTGTGGTCTGGCGGCCGGCTTCATCACCGTATCTTCGTCATGCGCCAGCAAGGGCACGCCCTGCCGAATCACCAGCACCGCCTGTCAGGCGGGGGGGGGTCAGGATGGTGCGGCAGGGCGCGTGATCCCCGCTTCAGGGGCTTCCCGCCGGGTCAGGAACATGGCGTCACCGTAGCTGAAGAAGCGGTAACCCGCCGCCACGGCGTGACGGTAGGCGGCCATGATGGCCTCGTAACCGCTGAAGGCGGAGACCAGCATCAGCAGGGTGGATTCCGGCAGGTGGAAATTGGTGATCAGGGCATCCACCACGCTGAAGCGGTAACCGGGGCGAATGAACAGGCGCGTCTCCCCCTGGAAGGGCGCCAGGTTGCCGTCGCCGGTCGCGGCGGCGGTCTCCAGGCTGCGCACGCTGGTCGTCCCCACCGCCACCACCCGGCCACCCCGGGCGCGGGTGGCCGCGACCTGGGCGCAGACCTCGGCGTTCACCTCCAGCCATTCCGCGTGCATGGGGTGCTCGTCCAGGTTCTCCACCCGCACCGGCTGGAAGGTGCCCGCGCCGACATGGAGGGTGACATGGGCGGAGGCGACCCCCAGGTCCGCTAGCCGCTGGAGCATGTCGGCGTCGAAGTGCAGGCCGGCGGTCGGCGCCGCCACCGCCCCGGGACGGCGGGAGTAAACGGTCTGGTAACGTTCCAGATCCGTTTCCTCATCCGGGCGCTGGATGTAGGGCGGCAAGGGCATGTGGCCGTGCCGTTCCATCAGGGTCGGAAAATCGCCGTCCAGGGCGCGCAGCTGGAAGAATTCGCCCTCGCGTCCCAGGCACTCCAGGGCCGCCCCGGACTCCAGCACCAGCCGGCCGCCGGCCTTGGGCGATTTGCTTGCCCGCACCTGGGCCAGGACCCGGTCCGGACCCAGCAGCCGTTCGACCAGGATCTCTACCCGCCCGCCGCTCGCCTTGTGGCCGAAGAGTCGGGCGCGCATGACCCGGGTATCGTTGAAGACTAGCAGGTCGCCGGGGTGCAGCAAGGCGGGCAGATCGGCGAAATGGCGATTGGTCACCGTGCTGGTCGGCCCATCCAGGCACAGCAACCGGCTTGCCCCCCGGCGCGCCAGGGGCCGCTGGGCGATGAGTTCGGGGGGAAGGTCGAAGTGGAAGTCGGAGCGTTTCATCACCGGGATGATACCGAATTGTACAACCCCAACAGACGGCGCTTGCCCCGTGGGCGCGAAAGGCTATACTTGCGGCCTGCCAAAGCGGCAACGCCGGGGTGGCGAAACTGGTAGACGCATCAGACTCAAA
>JAGVUH010000226.1 GCA_019136395.1 Gammaproteobacteria bacterium | reverse complement strand
ACCGCCAACGCCCTCCACGCCCATCGCCAGGCGGCCCTGGCGGCGGGCATGGACGATGTCCTGACCAAGCCCTTCGACCTCGACCTGATGGTGGCCCTGCTTCGGCAATGGTCGGAGCCCAGGCTGACGCGGGGCCCGGCCGATGGGGTGGAGTTGGAAAGGGATAATGCCGGGTTCGGGGCCAGAGGCATTGCCGAGGGCGTGGCCGGGGCCGTGACCCTGGACGAAGGCGGCGCCAGGGGCGGTACCAGGGGCATGGCCGGCGGAGTGGTCAGGGGTTTGCCCGGGGCCGAGGCTGAGCCCGTGGACGAGGGCGGTGCCGGGAGTACCGGGGGCGAAACGGACCCGGTGGTCGCCGCCCCGGTAACCAGCTTTCCCTATATCCCTGGCCTCGACCGGGAACAAGCCGCCAAGGCCCTGTGCGGTAACGAGGCCATGTTCCTGGATTTTCTGCAGCGGTTCGCCACCCGGTACGGCAACCTGGTCCCTGAGGTGCGCGAGGGACTCGCCCGCGGCAAGCGGGCGCCGAGGGCGTCACGCGCCACGCCCGTATCCTGGAGGAGACCATCCGGCGGGGCGCTGACCCCGCGGAGGGGGACCTGGCCGAGCTGGACGACCAGATCCGCATCGTCATCGACGCCAGCGCGCCCTGGCGGCAGCCCCTGGGCTGACCCGGGAGTAACCCCCTCATGGATACAGCGGCTTAGGGCTTCGCGGCCAGCCTGGGCGGGAACAAGGGCCGCCATCCTGGCGCGCCGCGCCACTCAGGCCCGGGCGCCAACCAAAAAGGGCTTGATTGGGATAGTCTTTTCGGTCATCCTTTGCCCCCTTGACGCCCGGGCCCCACCTGGGCGCGCGAGTTTTCGGCTCCCCCAGCGCCGCATCGACGCAGCCGGCGGCGGGGCCAGCCGCAAGTCGGTCGCCCCGGCGGCCTTTTTTTAACCAAACCATCGGCCGCACCCGGCCGATCCGATGCCGCGTCAGGAAACCTCTAACCCATGAGCGAAAGCTTCGCCGAACTCTTTGAACAAAGCCTTGCCGTCACCCAGTTGCAGCCGGGGACCATCGTCACCGGGACCGTGGTGGCCATCACCTCGGAAGTGGTGGTGGTCAATGCCGGCCTGAAGTCCGAAGGGGTCATCCCCCGTTCCCAATTCGTCGATCTCGACGGCACCCTCGAGGTCGCCGTGGGCGATCAGGTGCAGGTGGCCCTGGATGCCGTCGAGGACGGCTCCGGCTCCACCCGCCTCTCGCGCGAAAAGGCCAAGCGTCACGCCGCCTGGGAATTCCTGGACAAGGCCTTCGAGGCCGGCGAGGCCGTCAAGGGCATCATCAACGGCAAGGTCAAGGGTGGCTTCACCGTCGAGTTGGGCAGCGTCCGCGCCTTCCTGCCGGGCTCCCTGGTCGACGTGCGGCCGGTGCGCGACACCACCTACCTGGAAGGCAAGGAGCTCGAGTTCAAGGTCATCAAGCTGGACCGCAAGCGCAACAACGTGGTCGTCTCCCGCCGCGCCGTGGTGGAGGACGAGTACAGCGCCGAGCGCGAGGCCCTGCTGGAGAAGCTGGAGGAGGGCATGGAGGTCAAGGGCGTGGTCAAGAACCTGACCGACTACGGCGCCTTCCTCGACCTGGGTGGCATCGACGGCCTGCTGCACATCACCGACATGGCCTGGCGCCGGGTCAAGCACCCCTCCGAGGTGGTGGAAATCGGCGATGAGATCAACGTCAAGGTGCTCAAGTTCGACCGCGACCGCCAGCGCGTCTCCCTGGGCCTCAAGCAGATGGGCGAGGACCCCTGGGTCAACATCTCCCGCCGCTATCCCGAGGGCACCCGGGTCTTCGGCAAGGTCACCAACATCGCCGACTACGGCTGCTTCGTCGAGATCGAGGAGGGCGTCGAGGGCCTGGTCCACGTCTCCGAGATGGACTGGACCAACAAGAACGTCCATCCCTCCAAGGTCGTCTCCCTGGGCGACGAGGTGGAGGTCATGGTCCTCGACATCGACGAGGAGCGCCGCCGCATCTCCCTGGGCATCAAGCAGTGCGTCATGAATCCCTGGGACGAGTTCGCCCTCAACCACAAGAAGGGTGATCACGTCAGCGGCAAGATCAAGTCCATCACCGACTTCGGTATCTTCATCGGCCTGGAGGGCGGCATCGACGGTCTGGTCCATCTCTCCGACATCTCCTGGGACGAGGGTGGCGAGAATGCCCTGCGCCGTTACCAGAAGGGCGACGAGCTGGAGACCGTGGTCCTGTCCGTCGACCCCGAACGGGAGCGCATCTCCCTGGGCGTCAAGCAGCTCGACAAGGATCCCTTCTCGGCCTTCGTCGCCGCCCATGAGAAGGGCAGCGTGGTCCACGGCACCATCACCGAGGTGGATGCCAAGGGCGCGACCGTGGCCCTGGGCGATGGCGTGGAGGGCTATCTGCGCGCCTCCGAGATCTCCCGCGACCGCGTGGAGGATGCCCGCGCCGTGCTCAAGTCCGGCGAGGCCATCGAGGCCAAGTTCCTCGGCGTCGATCGCAAGAACCGCACCATCTCCCTGTCCATCAAGGCCAAGGATCACGACGAGGAATCCGCCGCCATCAAGGGCTACGCCCGCGAGGCTCAGGCGAGCACCGGCACCCTCGGCGACATCCTCAAGCAGCAGATGGAAGAGGCCGGTCGCGGCTGATCGCCGGTGACGGTCTGGCCCTGACCCCCCCGGCGGCGGCCAGCCGCCGCCGGGACTGGTTCGCAAGCCCTATCCAGTCCGGAGGCGATTCGCCCCCTCAGTGACTCAATCGGAGGCAAATCCGCATCATGACCAAATCCGACCTGATCGAAATCCTGGCCGCCAAGCCTGACCACCAGTTGCCCTACAAGGATGTGGAACTTGCCGTGCGCCACATCGTCGAGCGCATGAGCAACGCCCTGGCCAGCGGTGAACGGATCGAGGTCCGCGGCTTCGGCAGCTTCTCCCTTCACTATCGCCCGCCCCGGGTCGGTCGCAATCCCAAGACCGGCGACGCCGTGGCCCTGGCCGGCAAGCACGTCCCCCATTTCAAACCCGGCAAGGAATTGCGGGATCGCGTCAACGACGCCTATCAGCAGGAACTGGCCGCCGCCGGCTGAATGCCTCTGGCCTGCCCCTTTTCCTCCGCGCACCTCCCCGCCCGCCCGCGCCGCTGGTCAAACGGCGGCCTGCGGGGAGGACCTTGTGGTTACCTCCCTGATCATCCTGGTAACCGCCCCTGCCGTGCCCGTGGTCATTGGGGAGGTCAGGTAACTGCTGACCCTGGCCAGTGGCAAGACCGTCCCACTTGCTTCACTGGCCGCTTGGCGTGAAGGCGCTGGTTACCCGCTATCTGCGCCAGCATCTCCCCGATGCCCAGGCCATCCGGGAACATCCCCGCCTGCGATTCCTCAGCCGCCACTTCCACGATCCCTGGCTCTGGCACTTCAACCGGCGCGCGACGGTCCGCGGCCTGGCGATCGGCGCCTTTTTCGCCTTCGTCCCCGTGCCCTGGCAAATGCTGCTGGCCGCCGTCACCGCGGTCTGGATCCGGTTTAACCTACCCGTCGCGATCGCCATGGTCTGGATCACCAACCCGGTGACCCTGCCGCCCATCGCTTACCTCAACTATCAGTTCGGCGCCTGGTTGCTGGGCACTCCGGATTGGTCCTGGAGCTTCGACCCCAGCCTCGACTGGTTCCTGGGGCAGGGCGCGGACCTGGCGGTCCCCTTGCTGGTGGGCTCCATGGCCACCGCCGTGGTGGCGGGTATCCTCACCTTCCTGACGGCCCACCTGCTCTGGCGGTGGCGCATCATCACCCGCTTCCGCCGCCGCCGGCTGGGCTGAATCCCCGGGCCCAAGGCGGATGAGGGTGGCACAGCCCACCCCAGCACCACGCCAGCGAGAAGATCATCCCCCGGGGCGATCCCAGGAACAGTCCCGCTCACGGGATGCCCGCGGACACGGAGCCTGGCGCGGCTGAGCTTGCGTGCGTGACCGGAAGGCGCTATTGGCCCTTGGCCTCCCCCTTCTCCTCCCCACCGTCCAGGCCGTAGCGGTTGAGCTTGACGTAGAGGCTTTGCCGGCTGAGGCCGAGGAGTTCCGCGGCGACGGTCCGGTTGCCGCCGGCCAGGGCCAGGGCGGCCTCGATGTAATGCCGCTCCACCACCCCGACCGCCTCGTCCACCAGTTTGCGCAGGGTCGTCTTGCCCACCTGCTTGACCAGGAAATCCAGCCATTGGCCGGCGCCACCCGGGCTGGGTTCGGTGGAGAGGCGGCGGCCGACGTCCCGCATCGCGACCCCGATATGGCTGGGGTTCAGGGCGTGGTTGCCCGCGGCGGAGATCTCCACCTCGACCTCCGAGCCCTGCTCACCATGGAGCGTGGTCGAGAAGAGGCGCACCGCCCCGAGACGCAGGACATTGGCCAGCAGCACGGTCAGGTCCGCGCCGGGGCGGCCGAGCCAACGCCCGAGGGGCTTGCCAAGCAGGGCGGCCTCGGAACCCACCTGGACCATGTCGAGAAAGGTCCGGTTGGCGCGCAGGATCATGCCCTGGTTGTCGATGATCACGTAGGCGTCCGGTCCCCGCTCGACCAGGTCCTCCAGGGGAAGGCCCCGATCAGGCTCCTGGGAGAGGGCCGCTCCCCCGGCGGGCGCGAGGTGGACGACAAAAATATCCTTATCGGCGGTGGTCATGAGCGCGGCGTGGGCGGACCAGGGCTGACGATCAGGACCCAACCGCAGGATGATGTCCTGGCTCTGGCCCCGGTCCCTCAGTTCCCGCAGCATGCGGTTGAAGGCCTGGCCGTCCTCGGGGGTCAGGGCGTCGATAAACTTGCCCTTGTCCGTCGAGCGCGGCCGGGGGGGCGGCAGCCCCAGGACCTGAAGCGCCCGGGGGTTGAGGTCGATGATGCCTAGGCCCTGGGCATCCAGGAGCAGGATGGCCTCGCGGGAGGAATTGAACAGCAGGCGGTAGCGGGTCTCGACCTCGCGCAGCTTCCAGTAATCCCGCTCCAGGGTCTGTTGCGCCTCGACCAGGCGGTTCTGGAGTTCGGTGACGGCGCGCAGGCTTTTGCCAATCGCCAGCAGGTGATGGTCATCGTCGAGGCGGACGGCGGTGTATTCGATAGGCGCCTCGGTGCCGCTCGGCAGGCGCTGCACGACCTGACGGAAGGAGGAAACCCCCTGATCTCGGGCATCCTTGAGGATGCGGGTGAGGTGTATCTCATCCGAGGGGCGGACCGTGTCGCTGACGGGCTTTTCTGGATCATCGGGGCGCTACCGCTCGCTACCTCGGGTCGTTGAGAGTGAGTGGCCGTTTCTGCATTAATATCAGTCGGTCGGATGATGATGAGCAGATGCTTTCCGGTTGAGGATGCAGTAGTGCCAGGCTGGGGTACCCCCTTTGGACCTGGGGTGCCCGGGACCCGTTCATGGGCGACGCCAGCGCGCTGCAAGGTCCCCCAGATGCAGGATCAAGGCCCCCACCAGCCAGAGGGCGGCCAGGAGCCAGCCGGCACCGCTGAGGAGGGCACGCAGGGCGAGCAGCAGACAGGCCCCAGCACCCAGGTTGGCCAGCAGCCCCGCCAGGGCGGGACCCCGGCCCGTCAGATGACGATAGACCCCCAGGAGGGCGGCCTCCAGGACCATGAGGCCGAGGAGCAGGTCGGCGACCCGGCCCGAGGCAAAAAACTCGTCCATGCGGCCCCGTGGGCATCCGGCAGCGAAGGGTTCCCCGTGCCTTAAGCACGGATGATGCCCAAGAGGTGGGCGACATCCTTCATCAGGATGCGCACATGGGCCATGGGGCTGGAGCGCACCAGGCGCTTGTTCATGTAGGCCTCCCAGGTCAGACGCTGCACGTCCGGGTCCCGGCACATGCTGACGAAGCGCTCGCGCCGGCGGTCGCTGGAATACCAGAACCGCTGTAGCAGGCCGAGGATGCGGAACACCCGGCCATGGGCCTTCATGAAGCGCTTGCGGGCCAGGCCCAGGGCCCGGGGGTCGCCGCTACGGCAGAACTCATCCGCCGCCTGGGCGGCGAAGCGCCCGCTGGCCATGGCGTAATAGATGCCCTCGCCCGAGGCCGGCGCCACCACCCCGGCGGCATCGCCAGCGAGGATCAGACCACGGCCATCGTCCCAGCGGGGCAGGGGGGCCATGGGAATGGGGGCGCCCTCGCGGCGCAGGGTCGCGTACTGATCGAGACCCGCGGCGGCGCGCAGCCGGTTGGTGGCCTGGCGCAGGGAAAAGCCGGGGATGGCGGTGCCGACCCCGATGCTGACGCTGTCGCCGTGGGGGAAGATCCAGCCATAGAAGTCGGGAGAGATCACGCCCTGGTAGTAGACGTCGCAGCGGGTCGGGTCATAGTCCGCGTGACCGCCGGTGGGGGCGGAGACGATCTCATGATAGGCGGCGACGTACTGGGGGCGGGGGACATCGGGCAGGCCCTTGCGCGCCACCAGGGAGTTGGCGCCATCGGCCCCGATGACGCAACGGGCGCGGACGGTGACCGGCGCGCTAGCGGCCCGTTCCCCCTCCGGGGTCTGGGGCTGATACTGGATGCTCAGGCCGCCGTCGGCCTCGCGGCTCAGGTCCTGGAAGGTCCCGGCGCGGCGCACGGCGCCCGCGGCGGCGGCACGTTCCCGGAGCCAGGGATCGAAGACATCGCGCTTGACCATGCCCACGAAGCCGCCGTTGATGGGCATGTCCACCCGCCGCTCGGCGGGGGAGACCATGCGCGCGGCCTGGATGCGGGCGCAGAGCAGGGACTCGGGGATGTCGAACTCGCGCATGAGTTGGGGCGGGATGGCGCCACCGCAGGGCTTGATCCGTCCCTCGCGGTCGAGGAGTAGCACCGAGCGCCCGGCCTTGGCCAGGTCGTGGGCGGCCGTGGCCCCGGCGGGTCCGCCGCCGATGACGACCACCTCGAAACGGGTCTCGAGAGATTCGCCGCCAGCGTGCGGGGATGACTTCCGCGGCGCGGATACCCCGGGGGAGGCCGGGGCCGGAACGTCCGCGAGGCGGGTCTCCATCTCAATGCCCTCCCGTGTCACCCGCCGGTTCGGCCGCGGCGGGGTAGGGGGGGCGGTCGCGGCCCGGTGCCCGGTCCGAGGTCAGGGGGCGGGTCACCCGCACCGCCAGGACGGCGGAGACGAGGAACATCAGGGCCTCGCCGGTGAAGACGCTGGCATAGGCGAGGACCGGCGAATCCATAAGGTAGCGCGCCAGGTCCACGGCCACCGTGCCCAGAAAGCCGCCCAGGCCAAAGGCCAGGGCCTGGGCCGCGCCCCACAGCCCCATGCGCACCCCCTCGCGCTGCGCCTGGCCCGTGTCCACCAGCCCCATCATGGAACCGATGGCCGCCACGGCGAAGAGGCCATTGGCCAGGCCGAGGAAGAAGACGGTCAGGTGCAGCGGCCAGTCCGGGGCGTATAAGCCCCCGGCGGCCAGGGCGGTGAGGGCGAGGGCGGAGGCGATGCAGCCGCGGACCGTCCAGTCCTGCAGGGTGCCGAAGCGCCGGCCCCAAGTGGAACTGCCCATGACCGCCAGCAGGATCATGCCGCCGAGGACGCCACCGTTCTGCACCCCGGCGAGCTTGGTGGATTCCCCGGGGGTCAGGCCGAAGACGGTGCCGGCGAAGGGTTCCAGGATCAGGTCCTGGGCGCTATAGGCCAGCATGGGCCGCGCCTTGGGTTCGGACCACACCTGGGCCAGGGCCTCCCGGAAACCCCCTGCCGGTCGCTGGCCTTCGCGGGCCGCCCGCGTTGGGGCCGGTTCCAGGTCAGGAGCGGCGGTCTGGGTCGCGCTGACCTTAGAAGAAGCCGTATCGCTGGCCGAAGCCATGGTCCTGGCTTGAGCCAGGTCCGGCGCGGGGGCGGCATCGGCACCTGCCGCGGTGCTGGTGCCCGTCGCGGCACCGGCCGTCAGAGCCGCCGGGGTCGGCCCCTCGATCCCCCGGATGGCGACCAGGGTGACGACGAAGGCGATGGCGGCGACGACGGCGGTCACCATGACCAGACGCTCGGGGGAGAAGGGGTCGAGGAAGTGGCCGGCGGTGGTGGCGGTGATGATGAAGCCGACGATCATCAGCAGCCAGACCGTGGTCGCCGCAGCGGCGCGCAGGCGTTCGCTGACCCGCTTGGCCAGCAGCACCAACAGGGAGGTCCCGCAGGCACCCACGCCCACCCCGATCAGGGTGAAGGCCAGGATGGCGAGGAGGGTGCCCCCCAGCACCTGCGTGGCCATCAAGGCCGTGGCGCTGCTCGCCAGGACCCCGCCGATGGCCAGCAGGCCCATGCCGCCGATGATCCAGGGGGTGCGCCGGCCGCCGACATCCGAGCCATAACCCCAGCGCGGTCGGGAGATCTGCACCAGATGGTGCAGGGCCACCAAGGCCCCGGGGAGCATGGCGGGGAGGAGAAACTCGACGACCATCACCCGGTTCAGGGTCGAGGTGGTGAGGATGATGATGGCCCCCAGGGCGGTCTGCACCAGGCCCAGGCGCAGGATGCCGAGCCAGCCGAGGGGGGGGAGGGGGCCTGGGGTCATGGATTCAACTCAAGGGGACGGGGTGCTGGG
>JAGVUH010000481.1 GCA_019136395.1 Gammaproteobacteria bacterium | reverse complement strand
ATATTATGCGGAACAAGCTTCTGCGGATCATTATCAATGCTACCAGAGTAAACTTGCAAGAAAAAGCCCGAAATTCCAAACATTTAATGTGATGCTTACGGATGCATTCAACACTACACTGACAAGCGTCACCAAGCCGGAATCTATCTGTAACCCGGCCGACAAGAATGACGAAGGAATTATAGATGATCTCACCCACTTGATGGCCTATCAGATTGTTAATGCAAAAGTATGCTCTGATACCGGCCTATCATGTAAATATAAATGGGATTGTAATAGGAGGGCATCCTGCATCGTACCCAAGGTTGCTTCTCAGACGAATATCCTGGTTACTAATCAATTAGGTACACTGTTAGTCGATACCTTGAACCCCACTCGGTTGTTGGTACCATCGGCTAAAAGTTTAGAGGGTGTTGCTAGCCTGGATGATCTTGCCGATTCAACGGTAAGCAATTACAGGTGCTACAACATAAAAGTTAAAAGGAATCTTTGTGAGGCTGATCCCGCTATCAAATGCCGCACTGATGCAGATTGTGGGGAACTTGGTCCATGTAACCTGGGATTCCCGTGTAATACCACAGTTAGCGTTGCTGACCAATTTACCGATCCAGCCAAGACTTTCATGCTGTCATCACCCTCTCGACTCTGTGTTCCAGTGAGTATTAGCGGCAAGCAGGGTCAACCGAATGATAACAAGGTACTTTGTTATCCAGTAAAAGCAGTGAGAGGTCAGCCTCGTCATGCGCAGATCAAGGGGATCAGTGTTTCAAATGAGTTCGGAAAATTGATCTTAGACACAATCAAGGAAGAAGAACTTTGTGTGCCAAATATTTCCATCCAACCATCTATCGATGCAGATGGTGATGGTTACAATAGCGAGGAAGATTGCAACGACAACGATGCTGAAGCTTATCCCGGTGCGCCTGACATCTGTGATATGAAAGACAACAATTGTGATGGTGAGGTTGATAACGACCCATCTTATTTCTACGTAGAGTGGTTTCCTGATGCAGACAATGATAACTATGGACTTACTTCTGGAGTCGTGTTGGGTTGCCCCACCCATCCTCCCTATGGCTATATCGGAAGAGCTGGGGATTGCGATGATACTAACCCATTGGTAAATCCGTCTGTTACGGAAGTATGCGATGGTATCGACAATGACTGTGATTCCATGGTGGATGTAAATCCAGCAGATGGATTCCGGTATTACCTTGATAATGATCAAGATGGCTTCGGGAACTATGGTTACTCGATTGACGCCTGTTTTTTGCCTGATGGGTATACCACCATAGATGAAGATTGCAACGACTATGATAACTTGATTAATCCGTCTGCTACTGAGATTTGTGATGAAATAGATAATGACTGCGATGGTGAGGTTGATGAGGGTGAATGTCAATCATTGATTGATGCTGATGGTGATGGCTTCGTTATCGGTGTAGATTGCGACGATACTAATCCAAACATACACCCCTCCGCTTTAGAAGAATGCGATGCTATAGATAATAATTGTAATGGTGATATTGACGAGAACTTAATTGGTGCACCTACTACTTGTGGGGTCGGAGCGTGTGAGGCTGCTGGTCATGCGATATGTTCGTTAGGACAGTGGAAGAACGATTGTATACCATTACCCCCAATACCAGAGGTTTGTGATGACAATATTGATAATGACTGCGATGGCGCGATTGATGAGTTTAACTGTCAGCCGGATTGAAGGGTGTTGACACACAATTGCCCCGTGCCACGGCCGAACATTCGGCTAGTCAGCCCTGTTGGTGAACTGCCTCGGCAGTGGACTTTGCACTCCTCGACGCAGTAAGTGCGCAAGTGAGATGGTCTTGATCGTCCTTTTCCCACTGACTGCTAATTTGCTCTTCGTTCCTGATACGTTTTCTTGCCGGGGGTGGACTAAGCGTTAAATATGGCAATTCAAAATCAACCTTTATGATTTCATACTCGTTTCTATTCTCCCTTAACTTGCATCCCCCTTTCAGGAAAAAATAGTCCGGCATCCCTGCCGGTAGGCTCCCTCAGGCAATCACCAGGCGTCGGGATTGCTCCAGATGCGCCCCGGCGATCTCCTTGCCGGCTTTGATCGCAGCCGCGATCTCCGCCTTCAGGATGGTTGAGACGACCTGAGTACGCCGGTAGTCCGCAGGAATCCGGGTCTCGTCATCGAGCACCACAGCCGGCGGGTTGTTCTGCAAGCGCAGGGCTACATCCGGCGCCTTGGGCTTGAGCCCAGTCTTCTCCAGTTCGCCCTTGAGGTAGTCCCGCAAGCGAGCGGCTTTGTGGGCGGTAACCCTGGCCCGCACCTCCATGCGCTTTTTGGCCTCGTCGATGGCGCTTGCTTCCGCTTCCAGGTTGCGGATGTACCGAGCGACGTTAAGGGCCTTGTCTTCCCAGGCCCCGGCCAAGCCTTCCAAGGTGTCAGCAATGGCTTCCATCGGCAGATCATCCATTTCCGAGAGTTCATCCAAGGCGTGTAAATAGTCGGATGAAAGTTCATACAACCGCAGTGTGGGTTTCATAGGGGGTCTCCTCCCCGTAACGCGGGTTACCCCGGTAACGGGGTGTCAGGGTGTGTCAGAAGGCCAGATCGTGGTTTTCCACCGCATTGACGGGCGTCCCTTGGTAAATGGCCGAGGGAGCGGGATTGGCTTTTTCCGTCTGCAATTCCTTCAACAACTGCTGCTTGCGTTTGGCGCAGTGTTCCGTGAGGGCCAACTTGTCCATCGGCGTCAGGGTGGCAATCTCCAGGTCATGTTGCCGCCACCAGACTTGCAGATCGCGGACCGCGTTGATCTTGCTCACCGCTAGCTTGAAGCTCTTCAGCAGTTTGCGGCTTTCCTCAGCCGGGTCCTTGCCGGTCATCAGCCAGTCACGGAGTTGTTCGCCGGTCTTTACCGTCGGAACAAAATGCTCACCATCCAGAAGACCAGTACGATCTTTAGTAGCGGTCGCCACGTGACTGTCCACAGCCATATCCAGAACGGATGTAAATTCATATTCCACTCCATCCCGTTGTACGGGGGCCAAGCCGATCTTCACCGGCTTCTTTTTACCGTTGTCATCCACTAGGTCATAAGCGGTTTTGGTCCGCATGGTGACGATGATGTGCAGATTGGCGCCAATGATGGCGTCGACCAGGGCGTTGTGTTTGGGCGTAACCTCGCGCCATGCGGCGAAGGAATTACCCGTGCGGTTGGCACTGGTGGCTTTGTCGTGCAAATCCAGCACGCCACCTTCGCCTGACCAGGCATGAGAGAGGCTGTCGATGATCAGTACGTCATACTTCGCCTTTTTCGCCCCGGCGATCAGTTCCATGTACCGGTTTGGGGTAAACGGCGGATCAAGGGGCGCGACATCGTAGGCCGTCAGATGGGCATACAATTCGCCGCTGCCCCGTTCGGTGTCGATCAGGGCGATCTTGCCGTCCGGGGCCAGACCCTGGGCAATGAGCAGGGCCGAATAAGTCTTACCGGAACCCGAAGGTCCACAAATAGCCAGGCGTAACTTGGCCTGTTTGCGTTCAGCTTTACGGAACATGGTTTTTTCTCCAACAGATTGAATACAGTGAACCAGTCATGCTCAGTACTCATCCGGCATCAGCAGGGTCGTGACCGACCGATCCGCTTCGGTGATAATCCAGAGCGTGTCGTGGGGATTGAGGCGATAACGGGAGATGACTCGGTGGCCATGACGCAGACTGGCGTCATTGGTCGCCTGATCTTCTGGGTCGATATCGCCCCAGTCGCCGGTGTGATGGCGGGAGAGGAGGGCGGCCGGGTTGGTCCCGGTGGCCTTGAGCAGTTCCAGGGCCTTGGTCGTGGCGACCAGGCGGCCGAGGGGAACACGGACCTCCCGAGGGGAGGCCGAACGGGGGCTAGGGTGCATGCAGGGGTCCTCACGTATCAGAGGGCACCCCGGAGTGGCAACGCCACCCCGGGGTTACCGGAGGGCGGGAGACAGGTCGATGCTCAGCGGCTAGGCCGCTTCTGGTAGGGCTGGGGTTGCATGGGCTACCGGTACTGGGCAGGTTACCGAGGGTGCGGGTAATGCCAGCTTGCGGAATTCCAGTTCCTCTGGGTGATTGGCAAAGGCCACCAGACGCACGGAATCCGTGCCCTGGTTAACCATGAGCAGGATTTCCAGGGACCAAAAGGAGGTGCTATCGCGTGTGAGCGCTGGAAAGTACTGGGGAGTACCTAAGAGAATGCCGGCCACGCCATGACAGTTCATGCTGATCATCAGAAGGGCACCTGTTCAGCGGTATCGTGGGGTTGATGCCTTTGAATCAGAGCGTCCAGTGTCACCTGACGATCTTGTTCACCGTTGAGGCGTGAAGAGCCGTAATAGTCTTCATCAGAAGGACCGACATCATCCGGATCATCTTGTTGATTAATTTGATCGTAATACCAGGATTTTAATTTCCCCATATGTTTTCTCCAGGCAAAAGGATGCCACCCGTTCCAAGCGGAACGAGAGCAACGTGAGTTATCAGGGAAAATGCCCGCGTGGGGCGAATGAGTGATTTTCTTTGGTTAGAAAAACCAAAGAAGAATACTCAAGAGATTATCTGTATATAGAAAGGAATAAATACCAAGAGAATGGCAATTCGCCGTTAGAGAAGAATATCATCGAGTATTGAAGATTTTAAGGGATTCTTGACTTCTGAAAAGCAACGGAAGTCATCTTGCTGCGATGAAGAGAAGATGTTGGGATTTTTGGGGCTTCGGTATTTTTCATTGCCGCCCTTAGAGATTCCCCAAGCAAGAAAAAACCCGCTTGAAGCGGGTTTAGGGAAGGGGTTGGGGATGTTCTAAAGGATCAGATTTAGTAGTTCTAAAGACATTTTCACTGGCTACATTCAACCCGGTTACGTCCAGCCATCTTTGCCTGGTATAGAACACCGTCAACGCGGGTCAACCAGGCATCGGCGGTTTCCGGAGGGCGATATTGTGTTACGCCAAA
>JAGVUH010000038.1 GCA_019136395.1 Gammaproteobacteria bacterium | reverse complement strand
TTTGTCGAGCATCGATCACTTCGTCTTCGACAAGACCGGTACCCTCACGGAGGGCCGGCCGGCGGTGACGGCCATCGCCAGCGCCGCCGGCCTTTGGCAACGGGGGCAGGGGAGCGCCCCGGGGTCCGGGGCCCCGGGCGTGCCGGGGGAACTGGACCTCTTCCACCATCGGGACCCGGGAGGGGCTGATGCTTTGGCCACCGCCGGCGCCGGGGAGTCGCTGGGTGAGGTGTCCGACTATCTGGCCAGTCTGGCGGCCCTGGAACGGTTTTCCGAGCATCCGATCGCCCTGGCGGTGCTGAATCTCTGCCAGGAGCGGGGTATAGCCCATCGCCACCTGAAGGTAGCGGAGGCGCGGACCCAACCGGGTCAGGGCATCCGGGGTCAGGTGGCGGGCCGGCAGATCGTTGCGGGCACCGCCGATTGGCTGCGCACCCAGGGCATCGCGCTTGACCAGCCCAACCTGATCGCGGCGGCCCATGCCTTCAGCACCGGGGGCGCCACGCCGATTCAGGTGGCCAGCGATGGTCGCCTGGTGCTGGTCCTGGCCATCCAGGATCGATTGCGGCCCGACGCCGCCGAGGTGGTCGCCGGTCTCAAGGCCCAGGGCATCCGAGTGACCCTCTTGACGGGTGATCGTCAGGCCGTGGCGGAGCGGATCGCCCAGGCCCTGGGCGGGGTGGAGGTGATCGCCGAGGTCCTGCCCGAGGACAAGGATCGCGTCATCGCCGGCCTCCAGGCCCAGGGTCAGCGCGTGGCCATGGTGGGTGACGGGGTCAACGACGCGCCGGCCCTGGTCCGCGCGGACGTGGGCATCGCCATGGGCAGTGGCACTGACGTCTCCATCGCCAGCGCCGATATCGTCCTCATGAAGGCCGAACTGGCCAAGGTACCCCAGGCCGCGGCCCTGTCCCGACGCACCCTGCGCACGATCCGCCAGAACATCGGCATCTCCATTGTCTACAATCTCATCATGGTGCCCCTGGCCATGGCCGCCTTGGTGACCCCCCTGGTCGCCGCCGTGTCCATGCCCCTCAGTTCCCTGGCCGTCATCGGCAATTCCGCCCGCATTCGTCAGCTTTTTCAGTCACCCAGGCGCTAGTCGCCATTGCAGAGGGTCGCATCTGAACCATGGACGTCATTTATGGCTTGATCCCTGGCATGATCCTGCTCGGCCTCGTGGCGGTCATCGTCCTCTTCTGGGCCGCCCGCTCCGGCCAGTTCGACGATCTGGAGGGTGATGGTCAGCGCATCCTCATGGAGGAGGATGCCGTGGACCCCCGCCGTTTTCCCGATGCCGAGGGTGCGCCATCCACCCGTGAAACCGGCCAGGATCCGGCGCCCAAGGCCACGAAAAGCCCGGACGCCGTCTGACGTTCCAGCGGGTAACTGGTCGGGCCTAGACCTGGAACCCAAGGCTCCGGCAAGACGGTCTGATGGCTGACGCTCAGGGGTAATGGCCAGGACACGGCTGCCGCGTATTAAACAGGCAGCCTGACGGCTGAGGCACAAGGAATACCTGACCAGGACCTCACGGCCAAGGCGTCCGTAAGACCGAGGAACGGCTTACAGTCGGTCAGTGGGCAACGAAGGCCTTGCTCCAGCCGGGCTGAACAGTGCTGACCCCCGCTAAAAGGCCTGGCCGGCGGGCAGTTCGTGGGGGTTCTCCCCGGGATAGAGGCGGGCGCGCAGGCCGGTGCGGATGATGCCGGGGTCCAGGCTGTTGACGCGCAACCGGCCCTGGTCCTTGGTCTCCTCAGCCAGGGTCTGCATCAGGCCCTCGATGCCGAATTTGGCCGCCGCGTAGGCGCCCCAGTACGCCAGGCCGCGCCGACCGACCCGGTCGGCGGTAAAGACGATCGATGCCTCGGCGGCATGGCGGAGCAGGGGCAGGCAGGCCTGGGTGAGGAGGAAGGGCGCGGTCAGGTTGATGCGCACCACACGCTCCCACTCGCTGGCGTCATAGTCATCGATGCGGCTGAGGAAGGGGGCGAAGGCGGCACAGTGGGCGATGCCATCCAGCCGACCAAATTCCCGGGCCAGGGTGGCGACGACGCCCTGATAGTGGGCCTCGTCCGCACCTTCCAGGTCCAGGGGCAGAATGGCGGGTTCCGGGGCGCCACTGGCGACAAGGCGGTCGTAGAGGGGGCCCAACTGGGATTCCTCCAGGTCGGAGAGAATGACCGTCGCCCCATGGCTGGCACAGGCCTTCCCTACCGCAGCTCCCAGGCTATCGGCGGCGCCGGTGACGAGGATGACGCGTCCGGTGAGGAGATCGGGATCAGCTTGATAATGTTCCATGGCAATCGGACGGAAGATGGCTCGGTCGGTGATGGGGAGGGTAGGGGTGACGACGAGTCCCCGGGTCAGGACCCGGGTTTGGCCCAGGGCAGGGGCCCGCTGGTGCCAGGTCTGACCGAGCGGCTGCTTTCCCGCCAGGCCAGCCAGAGCTTGCGCCAGGGGGTGAGGCTCAGCCGCTGCTCCGCGACCTGAAAGGACAGGGCTTCCAGTTCGTCCAGCAGACTGGCGAGAACGCGGGCGCGCAGGCGCAGGCCAGCGGGCAGGCCGGCGAAGTTCAGGGGCCTGGCCAGGAGGGCCCGCGCCTGCTGCGCGAGTTCCGGCAGCCACTCCGGCAAGCGGGCGCGGTGTTCGGCCAGGCGCAGCCGGTCCGGGTTCAGGCCCGCCGCCCTCAGCCGGGTCAGCGGGATGGGTGCCCGACCCTGGCGGGCGAGCCAGCCACTGTCGCGAATGCGGTAGACCAGGGCGCAAAAGGTGCCGAGGCACCGTGCCGCGGCCAGAGCGTCCGGGTCCTGGTGGCCCTGGACCCGGGCCAGGAGTTCGAAATGGCCACCCAGATCGGCGTCGCAAGCGGCCTCCAGGGCCCCGGCATCCCTCAGTTCACGGGCGAGGATTGCCGCCTCGACCTCGTCGGTCAACCCGAACAGCGGGGCGATGGGCAATCCCGCCCGGGCGACCAGGGGTTGCAGGGCGCGGTTCAGGGGGTGGTTGGGGACGCCATCCACCAGGCGCTGGGCCTCATCCCGCCACCATTGCACCTTGAGCCTCGCCACCCCGGGGTCCCTGACCTCCTCCAGGATGGCGCGCACCTGGTGGCGCCAGGCGGCCAGACGGGCGAGGTCATCGCGCACTGCGGGTGGGGAAAAGCGGATGCTGTAATAGGTCGAGGAGCCCGGGGGGCAGGCGAGGTTGGGGAAACCCCAGGGGTCTGGACTCAGGGACTGGGGTACGGTCATGGGGTCTGGTCGGTGGGCTCCCATCCGCGTCTCAGCTATCCCACGGGCGCCGGCAGGCGGCCAGATAGTTGACGTCGAGGTCCCGGGGGTCGAGACGATACTGACCCAGCAAGGGGTGATAGGTCATGCCCGTCAACTGGTTCAACTCCAGTCCGGCGGCGCGGATCCAACGCCCCAGTTCCGCCGGACGAATGAAGCGGGCATAGTCGTGGGTCCCGGGGGGGAGCCAGCGCAACAGGTACTCAGCACCGATGATGGCCAGCAGATAGGACTTGGGGTTGCGGTTGAGGGTGGAGAAGAAGACCTGCCCCCCGGGTGTGACCAGGCGCGCGCAGGCATCAATGATGGAACCAGGGTCGGGGACGTGCTCCAGCATCTCCATGCAGGTCACGAGGTCGAAGCTGGCGGGTGCCTCCGCCGCCAAGGCCTCGGCGGAGATCCGCCGGTAGAGGACCTCAACGCCCGTCTCCAGGGTGTGCAGTTCCGCCACGCGCAGCGGCATCTCCCCCAGATCGATACCCGTGACCTGGGCGCCGCGGGTGGCCATGGCCTCGGCGAGGATACCGCCGCCACAGCCTACGTCCAGGACGCGCTTCCCCGCCAGACCGGCTACCTGATCGATGAAATCCAGGCGGACGGGGTTGAGCTCGTGCAGGGGCCTGAACTCGCTGTGGGGGTCCCACCAGCGGGCGGCCATGGCCTCGAACTTGCTGATCTCGGCCTGATCCACGTTGGGGTCGGCATGGCTCATGGGGGCATCTCCGCCTGGGTAAGGGGCGGTCCGGATCTTGCCGCCAATCGGACTATTTTAGAGGATGGATGCGCTTAGGGCATGAAAGGGGTGAAAGCGGACATGGGCCGGGAAAATTGATTCATGTGGCTACGCATGATGCCCACGCCGCCAAGCATGCTATGGATGCGGGTATCCAGGATCAGCATGGCGTCACCGACCAGGCGCATATTCTCCTCGACGCTGCTCATGTCCCCGGCCATGAGCCGGGTATTTTCCCGGATTCGTGGCATGGTAGCGGCCATGGATTTCATGCGGTCGTTCATGTTGTCCATGTGGGTCATGTGGCTGTCGAAGGCCTGCATGTTGATGGTGATATCCGCCATATCGTTATCCACCCCAATCAGGTGGTCGTGGATGGCGTACATATCGGTGATGATCTCGTTGAAATCCTGATAGAGCAGCCGGGCGTGGTAAACGTCGAACGCGGCACCGCCCAGGATCAGGAGCGAGGCGGTGATGAGCACGATGTCCGTGATCCTGAAATGGCGATGGCGCTCGTCAAGGTGGAGCTGAGTCGCCCGCCCCAGGCGCTGGATGACCTCGACGATGGCCCGCCGGGGGTCCTCACGCTTTCTGATCATGCTGGCATTCCCTCCAATGGAGGCTAGGGAAAGGGAAAGAACTTGTTCATGGTGCGCGCGGGCTTGGCCATCTGGCCCATCTCCGCGCTCATGATCTGCACTTCGTTGTTCATCAAGTCCATGTTGAACGAGACGTTGGCAATATGGTTGCGGACCGTGGCCAGGGTGGCATCGATGCCGTCGACGTTGGCGCGCATCTGATTCATGTCCACCAGGATATTGCTCATTTCCACATCCATGACGGCCGTGCGGTAGTCAAAGTTCTCCAGCAGCGCGACGCGATTTTCGATGGAATCCATGAGCCCGTTGATGGCGGTCATCTGGTTGCTCACCGAGATGAAGTGCTCTTTCATGCCATCGACGACGCCGGAAATGCGCGAGACCTGAGAGGTCAGGGTGAAGAGCAGCAAGGAGAGGGAGATGGAGATGGCGGCCAGGATAAAGGTGCCCGCCTGGATGGCGTAATTCAGCCGATTACCCAGGGTACGGGTGAGTTCGATCTCACTGAGGATGATGCCCTCGAAGGAACTGAGCGCCCGGCGGTACTGCTGTTGCAGGATGGCATCGTCAACCGCAGGGCCGGGTTTGTGGTCTTCTTCCGTCATGGAGTCCTGCTCGTCTGGGTTCTGTGGCGCTGGCCTGGAAGGGTGGGTCCGGGGCCGAAGCTATTTAAGTAAATTCTAACTTTTCTGCGCTTGCGCCGTTGGTAAATTTTCGCCGTCGCCGCATTCTATCATTATGAAATTCATTGAGTTGGTGCGGTAAAGGCCGTAATGGGGGCGCTGGGATTCATTGCTGTAGGGTGCGTCCGCCATCGACGGCAAGCACCTGGCCAGTGATGTAATCCGCCTCACGCACCAGGAAGAGGACCGCGCGGGCGACGTCCGCTGGCGAACCCGGTCGTCCCAAGGCCGTTCGGCCCAGGAGTTCGTCCTTGATGACTGGCGCGGGTCCCTCACCCGCGGGCCAGAGGATGATGCCGGGGGCAATGCCATTGACCCGGACCGCCGGTCCCAGTTCCCGGGCCAGGGCCTTGACCATCATGGCGTTGCCGGCCTTGGCGATGGAATAGACGGGGTAGTCCTTGTGAGGCCGTTCGGCATGGATGTCGACCAGGTTGACGATGCAACCCCGGGTGGCGCGCAGCAGGGAGGCGGCGGCTTGGGCGAGGAAAAAGGGCCCCTTGAGGTTGGAGGCGAGGAGGTCATCCCACTGGTCGTCAGTCACCTGACCGAAGGGAGTGGGATAGAAGCTGGAGGCGTTGTTGATCAGGATGTCCAGGCGGCCGCGGAAGGCCTGAATGCGGGCTATCAGGTCGGGGAAGGCCTGGCAAAGGTGCAGGTCGGCTTCGAGGAGCAGAACCGAGCCCGGCCGGGTCAGTTCCAGTTCCCGTTGCAGGGCCTGGGCGCCGTCAGCCGAACGGCGATAATGGAGGGCGAGATCCGCCCCCGCGGCATGGAGGGTCCGGGCGATCTCGGCGCCGATGCGATGGGCGGCGCCGGTGACCAGGGCGACCTTGCCGGACAGGTCTGGGGGAGCGTTTCGGGGCGGGGAGGGGGATGTCTGGGCCAAGGGCGGGTCTGCCTGTATCATGGGTTTTTCTGATTTTAGCTATTTCCCCACCCCGACGATGCCGTTATCCGTCCCCTCGCTGATGTCATCCGGCACTGGGCCCCTGGCGGGGGAGGACCTCGCCGCCCTGACCCATAGTCGTCAGTTGGTGGATCTGATCCGTGCCGAGGCTGCGGCCCGGGGCGGTAGTCTGTCTTTCGACCGCTTCATGGACCTCGCCCTCTATGCCCCCGGGCTTGGCTACTACGTTGCCGGAGCCCGCAAATTCGGGCCCGGGGGGGATTTCGTCACCGCCCCGGGCCTCTCGCCCCTGTTCGGGCTCTGCCTCGCCCGCCAGTGCCAGGAGGTGCTGACGGGGCCGGCGAAGGCGAATTGGCGGCGGATCTCCTCGATGGTCTCAGGGGGGCGGATTGCCTGCCGACGCGCTATCTGATCCTGGAGCCGGGGGCGGAGTTGCGCGAACGCCAGCAGGACCTGCTGGCCGCCCGTCACCCGGACCTGATCGGACGCGTTCATTGGCTCACGGGTCTGCCTGAGGGTTTTAAGGGCGTCCTGGTGGCCAACGAGGTCATGGACGCCATGCCGGTCAGCCGGTTTCAGATCGACGCCGCGGGCAAGCCGGCCGAAATCCGGGTCCGCCCGCCCGCGACCGCGGCGGACCCGGGTTGGGCGGAGGTGCTGGCGCCCCCGGAAGACCCGGCCCTGGAGGTGGCGGTCGCTGACTTGCAGGCCCGCGGTCTGGCCCAGATGCCGGGCTACGTCTCCGAGATCAACCTCCGGCTAGGTCCCTGGCTCGGGGCATTGGCCGGCGCGATGCGTCAGGGGCTCCTGCTCCTGATCGACTATGGCTATGAGGAGGTCGACTATTATCGGGCCGAGCGGGGCATGGGGTCCCTCGTCTGCCATTATCGCCACCAGGCTCACGGTAACCCTTACGTCCATCTGGGTCTCCAGGACATCACGGCCCATGTGGACTTCTCGGCGGCGG
>JAGVUH010000172.1 GCA_019136395.1 Gammaproteobacteria bacterium | reverse complement strand
GGGTGGGCGGTGCCGGCGGCGGCTCCGGGGTGGGCGGTGCCGGCGGCGGCTCCGGGGTGAGCGCCGGGGGCGCGGCCTCTGCCGCCAAGCCGAGGGTCCGTGGCAGGAGACGCCAGGCCTTTGGCGCCCGCGGCGGACGCTGCAGGCTCGCGCAGCACGCCTCGCTGATGGTCACCAACGTCTGTAAGGCGCCCGCGTAGAGCTCCAGAGCCATGCGCCAGGCTTGGGCGCGCTCCAGCATCTCGTCCGGTGAGGCATGGGGCCGGGTCGCGGCGGCATGCGTCGTGACCACCTCCCCCGCGTGGGAGCACAAGTTCGCCACGGCCTGTTCCAGGGCGGGGTACCAGTGCTCCAGTTCGCCCGCGGACAAGGTCCGGCACCACAGACCCGCCGGCGCCTGGCAGCGGGCTGCGAGCTCATCCGCCAGCGCCCGCGCCTGCGGCGCCGCCGCGGCGAGTCCGGGCGGCGGCGTTTGCCGGGACACCCAGCGGAGGGAGACGTACAGCTGGGATAACAGCCATTCGCTCATGGTGCGCCGCTGCGGCGCACCGGGGTCAAGCAGCGCCGCCAGGCCCGCCACAGCCTCCTGGAGCGCCCGCAGCCGGGATCCGGCGTTCTCGGCTTCCAGGCACGCGGCGGCGGCGGCTTGCACGACCGCCACCTGCTGCCGCCACCCCTCGGGGGTGGGCGGCGCCCGCCAGGTCGTGAGCAGCCGCAACGCGGTGGGCGCCCCGTTCTGGATCGCCGGGGCCGTCACCGTGGGGGCGCCGCCGACCCGCGTGACGACGACGTTGTGGTCGTCCGCCCCGGCGGTCCCCGCCGCCTCCCGGGCGATAAACCGCAGGGGGGCCGCGACCACCTCGCGCCAGTGGGGTTTACGCCGCGCAATCGCCCGCTCCATGACCTGGCGATAGATCGCTGCCCGCGCGGGATCGGACACCAGATCGAGCAGCCGGGTGTAAAAGGCCCGCTCGTCCGGGAGGGGGTCGGGCCACAACGTGGGCGCCTGCTTGGCCAAGGCCCGGCCGATGATATGGCGATACTGCTCGGAAAAGTGCAGATAATCCGCGAAGCGGGCGACGACCGGGTCCTGGCCCAGCGGGACCTTCACGACCCCGCCGGTCGCCGGCGGCGGGGGCGTTGCGTGCCCCTCGGGGCTGGGTAAACGTGCGGTGGTCATGGCTGGATCTCCCCCCCGTGACAGCAGGTCAGGCCTGGGCGCGCGACCGGGCACCGCGCGCTCAGATCCGCTCCATGTGATTGGCGACAAAGAAGCGCCGATCCGCGCGCGCGGCCGGATCCAGACCGACGGCCCGCATGTGTTCTTGCAGTTCCCGCGAAAAGCGTCCCTGGGTATAGGTGCAGCTGGGGTGGCCTTTTACCCGCCAGCGCGGCTCACGCCGCCGTTCATACAGCTTGCCTTTGCGTCGGGAGAGATACCAGCCGCTCGGCAGCAGCGCTTCGAGAACGCTGACGTAGTCGTAGGGACTTTGCCGAATCCGCGCCCGCAGTTCGCCGACCAACGCCGCCTGGTGCTGATTCTGCAGTGCCACCAGCTGGCGTTGTTGCTCGATCAGGCGTTGCTGACCCACCGCAATGCAGGCCTGCAGGCTGGCTTCCGCGCCCACGACGTCGCCCGCCGCTGGCGACTGATCCCACTCCATCACCATCGCTGTCTCCCGATAGGCCGCGACCCGCGCGGCGCTCGCCGATAAAAGAATGGACCGCTTACCTGAAGGAAAAAGCCGCATTCTGCCCCGTTACCGCCTACCGTTTACTCAACGGAACAGCGGCATAAACACCGGTAAACCGTGGCGAAACTGCGCCTGGAAGGCGGCTAATCACGACCTGAACCGCAGGTAATCAATGCCGCAATGCTACAGCGATTCTCGGCATAAAAACAAGACGTTACCCTGTCAGGTATGGTCATGACCATTTCTGACCCGGCGCCGGCCGAGCGGCCTTTTCCGCGCCCGACGCCGGAGTGAATCTCCCGATAATACTTGACGTTATCCCCGGAACCCGCGCGGAGTCCGGGGCCTGCCGCCGCCCGCTGACCACGCCGCTCCGTGACTTGCATAATCCGGGAAAACGGGGGATTTTATGCGCTCAGTCCCGGCGCATTTCCCGCCGGGTAACGCAGGGGGAAACCGTCCATACCATGCTGTCGCCGGTGACGAAGCGCCAGGCGCTTTATGCCTATTCCTGTCCGGATACTGATCGCGGCGTGACCGTGGCGCGCCCGCCCGCCGCCGGGAAAACGCCGCGTGTCTGAGATGGTTTTTGCCCTCCCCTCCGGCCGGATCACCTGTGCCGTGACCGCGGAAACGCTGGCGCTGAGTAATCTGTTGGGCGTCGCGCCCGCGGCGGAGCCGCCGCAACCCTACGCCTTCATTGCCAAGGTCACCGGTCGCCATTGGCCCACCCGCCCGCTCGTCATGCGCCACATCTTTATGCGCCTGTGCGCCAGCTTGCTGGCGCGGCCCGCTCACCAGGGGCTGCCCGGCCCGGTATGGACCCTCGGGCTGGCGGAAGCCGGCGCGCTGCTCGCGGGGGGGGTGGCCAACACCCTGGCGCAGACCCAGCAACGGGACGACCTGTATTTCCAGCACACCACCACCCTGCCGCCCAGCGACCAGCCGCTGCTGGACCTTGGCGCGCCGGGCGCGGCGCAGTACCTCCACCGGCCCCTGAGCCTGTTCGAGGAGCCGTTCTTGCGCGCCCGGACCCTGGTGCTGGCGGATGAGAACCTGACCCCGGAGCACCCGCTCTGCCACCTGGCGGCGCGGCTGGGCACGCTGCCCCTGGACGCCGAACGCATCATCCTGCTCAGTCTCACCAACTGGCTGGACCATGCCGCCCGCCAGGCCGTCAGCCACCGGGTGCAGGACGCCTGGGGGCGGCGTAAGCGCCGCCCGCCCCAGCTCACCTGGTGCAGCCTGCTGGAGGGCACCGTGGCGTATCAGCCGTCCCCGGTCAGCGCGCCGCCGGCGCCCCCCGCCCCGCCGCCGGTCACGCCCCGGCCGGCGCCGCTGGTCGCGGAACACCTGGGCCGGCGCGGGCTGCACCTGCCCCTGGCGCCCCCGCTGAATGCCCTGCGCCTGGTCGCCGGCGGGCCCGGGCCCGCGGGGCAGGAACTGCCGGCGGTCGCCCTCATCGGCACCGGCGAGTATGTCCTGCAGCCCTATCTCGCCGCCCTGCGCCTCGCGGACAAGGGTTATCCGGTCAATTTCCACTGTTCCAGCCGCACCGTCCTCCTCCCGGGTGGCGACATTGCCGCGGTGCAGGCCATGCCCGATCCCTATCTGTCGGGGCAACCCTATTACCTGTACAACCCGCCCGATCCCCGCGTCTACCAGCTCGTGGCGCTCTACGAGACGCCGGAAGCGGCCAGTCAGCGCCACGCCGGCATGACCGCCACCACCTTGCGTGATGACCACGGGCGCTGGGGCTGAGGGTCGGCGGGCGCGCCCGCCACGCGGCCCTACCTCACGCTCCCGCGGGGTGCTATAGTTCCGCTCGATCCCGGCGCCCCGCGACAGTGGGCCGTGACCGGATCACGGAGCGAGCTGAACTCCGCCTCAACACCCAGCGCCCGGGCCGGCTTCCCCCGCCAGCCCGCCGGGTTCCCGGCCCGCGCGCCGCCGCGCGCATCCCCGGCCACGGACCCGGGTGCCGCGATGGCGGCGCCACATGCCCGGCGCCCCCTGTGCTGTCCATCCCCCGTTCCCGGGCCCGTCAGGCGCTCCCCCTCTCGGGAGCCGGACCGCCCGTGCGCCCCCCTTTTCCGCGATCCTCGATCGCCTGGTAGCTGACCAGTCCCCAAGCAGCGATCGCCGCTCCCTCCTGGAGCCGGTTCTGTGGCGGACGCCCTGTCGTCTCGCCTCCGCGTCCCGAACGGTCCTCGCGGCCGTTCCTGCCCATCACTCATGAGAATTACGCCTCGGTCCCCCGACGCGTAAGCCTGGCTCATGGGTCACTCACCATCCCGGGTTACAGGCGCCCATGTCATCTCCGCCCCCGGCGGAGCAGAGGAGTTGACCATGAAAACCATCGTCGCCATCGCCATCACACCCGAGCTGTATCGGGAAAACGAGGGACTGTGCGTGCTGGCCGAGACCGTCGCCATTGACGGTCTGGAACTGGCCCTGCACGAAAGCGTCGAGGAAGACGATCCCGGCTATACCGTCAGCGACCCCATTACCGGCGGTCGCATGGGGCAAGGCAGCACGCCGGCCGCGGCCATCGCCAACGCCAAGGACCGGCTCTGGCAAGCCGAACAGTACCACCAGTTGCGTGGGCCCGAGCTGCTCTGGAGGTGCCGCGAAGCCTTCCGCTTCGCCCACTAGGCGCGAACCCGACCGGCGCCGGTCAGGAATACGACCGGCGTGGTGCACAGCCCCCGAGTTCGGCGGGAGGCGCCTGGACACGGGGACCGGGGAGGGTCTCGTGATGGATTATCTGGATGAGGGGATGAAGCGGCGGATCAAGGACGGTCTCGCCGGCATGAAAACGGTTATCCCCGGGTTTTGCCCGCGTCGGCAACAATTGCAGATGATTGCCGAGGTGTCGCGGGTGCTCGCCGGGGACACGGACGAGCGGGTGGGGGTGGTGGAGGCCGGTACCGGTTCGGGCAAAAGCTTCGGTTATGGCCTCCCGGCCGTCGCCGTCGCCACCGCACGTCAGCAGCGGCTGGTCATTTCCGTCTCGACCATCTCGTTGCAGGAGCAGTTGTTGCAACGTGATCTGCCCATGTTGGCCCAAGGGACCGGCTGGTCGTTCACCACCGCCATTGCCAAAGGCCGCAGCCGGTATGGCTGCCCGCTCAAGATGAGTAAAGCCAGCGCGCCCGCCGTGCGCGCGTTGCTGGCAGCGTTCCGGGAGCGGACCTGGGCCGGGGATAAGGAATCCGTTCCCGGCCACCTGTCTGTGGATTGGGCCGGCATCGCGGCCTCCAGTCAGGACTGTATCGGCCGCGCCTGTCCCTGGTACGCGGAATGTCCCGCGGAACAGGCCCGGGCGGCGGTACGGCAGGCGGATATCGTGGTCACCAACCACGATCTGCTGGTGGCCGATTTGCGCGCCGGACCCGGGGTGCTGTTGCCGGAACCGGAAAAATGCCTGCTCGTCGTCGACGAGGCGCATGGCTTGCCGGAGAAGGCGCGCAACACCCGGGAAGGCTTTGGGGTGGAATATGCCCAGGGCGCGCTGCGGCGCTCGGCGAAACGGTTGTCCACGGCCTTGCGCCGCTGGCGTTTCCTGCTCGGGTTTGCCGAATGGTGGCGTCTGGGGCAAACAGCGCGGGCGCTGGGTGCCTTGTCCCGGTGCCTGGTGCGCCTGCCGTGGCCGGACCCCACGGCGTCACGCTGGCTATTTGACGCCGGCGTGGTGCCGCGGGAACTCCTGGCCACGGCCCGCACCCTGGTGACCGCGAGTGGCAGACTGGCGGAGCACCTGCAGGAACGGCGACTGGCCTTATTGCAGGATGCCCGCGACGGACGGCTCGATCCCCTGGTCGCCCAGGAGGTCAATGCCGTCATTGGGGAGATCGGGGGGATTGCCACCCAGATCGGCAATGCGCTGGCGTTGTTCTGTGCCCGTAACCCGGGAACAGGGCCGCCGCCGGCGCGCTGGATCGATCGCCGGGAAGAGCATGGGCAGTGGCGCCATCGTCTGCGGGCGGCGGAAGTCAGCGCGGCGGCCTTTCTGGAAGAAATGCTGTGGCGCCGGACGGCCGGGGCCGCCTTGGCCTCCGCGACGATCACCTCGATGGGGACGTTCGACCGCTTTGTCGAAACGTGTGGGCTCCGCGGCCATGTACGGACCTTGCGCCTGCCGCCGGTGTTTGACTATCAGCGGCAAGGCGTGCTGTGCGTGCCGTCGATGGCCCACGCGCCGGATGCGCCGGGGCATACCGCGGAGGTCTGCGCGCTCATCCGGGCGCGGCTGCGGCCGGGCGAGGGCCTGCTGACGCTCTTTACCAGTCGTCAGGCCATGAACCAGGCGGAAGACCTGCTGCGGGATCTGGGTCCCGCGTTGCTGGTGCAGGACCGCTTGCCCAAGTCCGAGCTGCTCCGCCGCCACGCGGAGAACATCCAGGACGGACGGCTCAGCGTGATCCTGGGGATGCAGTCGATGTCGGAGGGCGTGGATCTCCCCGGCAAACTCTGCGCCACGGTCGTGATCGCCAAACTGCCGTTCTCGGTCCCGACCCATCCGGTCGAGATTACCGAGGCGACCTGGCTGCGACAACAGGGGCGGGATCCGTTTCGCGAAATGACCCTCCCGGCCACCAGCGTCAAACTGATGCAGGCGGTCGGGCGGCTGATTCGCAAGGAAACGGATACCGGCATGGTGATCATCGCCGATAACCGGATGACCACCCGGCGCTATGGCCAGTCCTTACTGCAAGGCCTGCCGCCCTTCCGTCTCGATCTCGGGCGCCCGCTGGCCCAGATCCAGACACCCGGCAACCCCCCGTAAACAACGCCTTCGGGCACCCCTTTAACCGGCCTCGTGCCGGTTTTTTTTTGCGCGGGCGGGGCCGCCGCGCGCCTCACAGCGGCAGGTCGGCGAGATTGCCCTTCGCGTGCAGCCAGGCGCGGCGGTCGGCGGCGCGTTTCTTGGCCAATAACAAATCCATGAGTTGCTGGCTCGCCGTCAGGTCATCGATGGTCAGCTGCACCAGGCGGCGGGTATCGGGGTGGAGGCTGGTCTCGCGCAACTGGCCGGGGTTCATCTCGCCCAGGCCCTTGAAGCGCTGGACGCTGACCTTGCCCTTGAGCTTCTCGGCCTCGATGCGGTCGAGGAGGCCGCGCTTCTCGTCCTCGTCCAGGGCGTAGAAGACCTGCTTGCCGACATCGATGCGGTAGAGGGGTGGCAGGGCGACATAGACATGGCCCTCCGCCACCAGGCGCGGGAAGTGGCGCAGGAACAGGGCGCTGAGCAGGGTGGCGATGTGGGCGCCGTCGGAGTCGGCGTCGGCCAGGACGCAGACCTTGCCGAACCGCAGCCGTGAGAGGTCCTCGCTGCCGGGGTCGACACCGATGGCCACGCTGATGTCGTGGACCTCCTGGGAGCCCAGGACCTCCTCCGGGTCCACCTCCCAAGTGTTGAGGATCTTGCCGCGCAGGGGCAGGATGGCCTGGAACTCGCGGTCGCGGGCCTGCTTGGCGGAGCCACCGGCGGAGTCGCCCTCCACCAGGAAGAGCTCGCCGCGCTGGGGGTCGGTGGCGGTGCAGTCGGCCAGCTTGCCGGGCAGGGCCGGACCACTGGTGACCTTCTTGCGCACCACGGTGCGCCCGGCGCGCAGCCGGGCCTGGGCGGCGCCGATGGCGAGCTGGGCGATGGCCTCGCCGTCCTGAACGTGCTGATTGAGCCAGAGGCTGAAGGCGTCCTTGACCACCCCGGTGACGAAGGCGGCGCACTCCCGGGAGGAGAGCCGCTCCTTGGTCTGGCCGGAGAACTGCGGATCGAGCAGCTTGACCGAGAGGATGTAGGCACAGCGGGCCCAGACGTCCTCGGGGGCGAGCTTGACGCCCCGGGGCAGCAGGTTGCGAAACTCGCAGAAGTCGCGCACCGCCTCGGTCAGGCCAGTGCGCAGGCCGTTGACGTGGGTCCCGCCCTGAACGGTGGGGATGAGGTTGACATAGCTCTCGGCGCAGGGCTCACCCCCCGCGGGCGTCCAGACCAGGGCCCAGGCGGCGGCCTCGGTGCGGGCCTCGAAGCGACCGGTGAAGGGCGTGGCGGGCAGCAGTTCCCGCCCCGGCAGGGACTGGAGCAGATAGTCCTTGAGGCCGTCCTCGTAGTACCAGGTCAGCTCCTCGCCGCTGGCCTCGTCGCGCAAGGTCACGGTGAGCCCGGGGCAGAGCACGGCCTTGGCCTGGAGCAGGTGCTTGAGGCGCCGCACGGAGAAACGCGGGCTGTCGAAATAGCGCGGCTCGGGCCAGAAGCGCAGGCGGGTGCCGGTATCCTTGCGCGCGACCTTGCCGACCGGCGCCAGGTCCGAGACCTTGTCGCCATGGGCGAAGGCCATGTGATGCTCCCGCCCGTCACGCTTCACCCACAGGTCCACGCGCCGGGACAGGGCGTTGACCACTGAGATGCCGACGCCGTGCAAGCCGCCGGAAAAGGCGTAGTTGTCCGCGGAGAATTTTCCGCCGGCATGCAAGCGGGTCATGATGACCTCCGCCCCGGGCAGCCCCAGTTCCGGATGGCGGTCTACCGGCATGCCGCGCCCGTTATCGGTCACCTCCAGGGAGCCGTCGGCGAAGACCACCACGCGGATCTCGCGGGCAAAGCCCGCCAGGGCTTCGTCGACGCTGTTATCGATCACCTCCTGGGCCAGGTGGTTGGGCCGCGTGGTGTCGGTGTACATGCCCGGGCGCTTGCGTACCGGGTCCAGCCCGGACAGCACCTCAATCGCCGCGGCGTTATAGCTGGCAGACATCGCAGAACCCTTCCTGTGGCGGTGAGAGGGGAGCGGAGCGGGGAAGCAAACCCCGACCGCGCACGCCCGGCATGATAAGGCTAAGCGGGTCGGTAATGCTATCGCATGCCTGCCATCAACGCCCGCAAAAGGCCGCCGTCCCGCCGTTCATCCCGCCACCGGGGCCGGGATAGCGCTAGCCAGGAGCAGCACGAGCCACGGGAGCCACCACCCCCATGTGCGCGGCGCATCCGTGGTCACGCCGGCGCGCGCGCCCGGGCGCGCGCCCACGCGCCGGGCCACGTACGCTGCGTGCGCCTGACGGGCGTGGGGGCTGGCCTGATGCGCCGCCAGCACCCGCCGCCACGCGCGGCGATAGCGGTAGGGGATGCGCCCGGCCGCCAGGGGAGCGAGGGTCGCCGCCAGGGCGCGCAAGGCCACGGTGCCCGCCGGGTAACCTTCGGGAAAGACACCGCGGTCCATGAACACCACCAGTCCCTGCACCGGCACCGCGCCCGCATACCGTCGCACCGCGGCCAGATGCGTGGCATTCTGCTTGAGCGGGTTGTAGAACGTGTGGCGCTGCGGGCCAATGACCTGCGTCCAATAAGGCCGGTCGGGCGCGCCATAGAGCAAGCCGCCCAGATTCTTGCTTTCGAGCACCAGGATGCCGTGCGGGGTCAAGGCCAGATGATCGATCTGGCTATAGCGCCCCGCGCCACAGCGCAGCAGCAGATCGTCGGCGGCGCTGGGAAACCGGGCGCGTACCACCGCGCTCACCGCCGCCTCGCCTGCCAACCCCCGGTGCTGGGCGCGGGTGAGGGGGGCGGGCGCCCGCCCCCCGTGCCAGACGCGGCGCACGAGGGCGCCCAGGGCATAGCCGACACCGAACGGCGCCAGCGCCACGGCCCACGGGGGCAGGGCAATGCTATGGGGCATCCTGAGACAAACCCTCTTGCGTGGGGGCCGGCCGGCGGTCACCGGGGCGTGCCGACCGGGGCCAAGTGCCGCGCCCCAGGACACCCCGTCGCCCCGGGTCTGAGCGGGAAGCGCCCGCGCTTCCCCCGGCCGGCGGCCCTCCCGCGCCACCTTGGCAAGCCCCCGGTTTCCCGCCGATACCCTAGCGGCGAATTCTCCCTAAATTCACGCGCAAGGGAGGCTAAGACGCGCGCCTTTGCGCCCAAAATCCGCCGGCGTTACCAGCGCTACCTTAGGTCCGGCCGCGCGGGGCCGCACGGCCGCCCCGTGTGGCGCTGTCCGCCGGCGGACAATGTGGTAAATTGCTGTTGATACCGGTGCGGTACTGCGGCGCTCCTGGCCGACACCAGCGCGTGGCGCTCCCCCGGTTTCCCGACCGAAAAGCGGCAGGCGCCGGACCGGGATGGACCCCCGCGCACCACCGTTCATGCCAGTCAACAGAGTTACCGGGTGACCCCACATGCTGACCGCTCCCTCCCCACGCTTCCGCCCCCGCGGCTGGCTGAGCACCGCCTGCGGTGCCTGGCTCCTGTGCGCCCAGGCGCACGCCCTGGATGGTGCTCCCGGCACGCCGGCCCCGGCGTGGTACGACACCCCGGCCGCGGCGCGCAACCTGGCGGACCTGCATACGCAGATCGCCATGCAGACGCGCGCCTGGGTACGCGTGGATGTGCAGATCGAGACCGTCGCCACCCCGGGCGCTACCGGCCCGAGTGCGGCGTGGCTCAGCGACCTGGCGGACCGCGCCGACCTGCTGCTGGCCAGCCTGCCCGCCGGCTCCTATCGCGCGCTGGACCGTCCCGCCACCCTGCCCAGCCTGACGCTGGAGATTGATGACGCCGCCCTGGCGGTCCTGGAAGAATCCCCCTGGGTCGCCGCGGTGGAGCCGCTGCCCCCCTCGCCGCTGATGACGTCGCCGGGCAATGCCCCCACGGTCCAGCGGGCTCCCGAGCCCATCGCCGACGAGTATGTCGTGGTGTTCAAGGAGCAGGCGTTCAGCTGGGCCGCGCGCCGGGTCGGGGACCTGGGCGCCGAAGTCAGCAGCCTGGGCGCCAGCCTGGCGATCCAGTACCAGGGCCAGCTCGCCGCGCAGTGGCCCCACGCCCTGCCTGGGGTGGGGCTGCGCCTGAGTGCGGCGGCGGCGGACGCCCTGGCCAAGGATCCGCGCGTCGCCCTGGTGGAGCAGAACGGGCGGGTGACGATCGGTGCGACCCAAGCCCAGCCGCCCTGGGGACTGGATCGGATCGACCAGCGCACCCTGCCCCTCGATCAGCGCTTCACCCCGGTCAACACGGCGCCGGGGGTGAACGTCTACGTCATCGATACCGGCATCCGCACCTCCCACGTCGACTTCGCCGGCCGTGCCACCTGGGGCACCAATCAAGTCGATGATCAGGACGCGGATTGCCACGGTCACGGCACCCATGTCGCCGGCATCGTCGGTGGCGACACCTATGGCGTGGCCAAGGAGGTCAACCTGATCGCGGTCAAGGTGCTCGATTGCGCCGGTTCCGGTTCCTATTTCAGCGTGCTGGGCGGTATCGACTGGGTGGCGGCCCACCACCAGGCCCCGGCGGTGGCGAATATGAGTCTCGGCGGGGATTATTCCGCCGCGCTCAATCAAGCGGTCGCCAACGCGGTCGCGGCCGGGGTGCCGATGGTGGTGGCGGCGGGCAATGAGGCCGTCGATGCCTGCACCCGCTCCCCGTCCGCCGCGCCGACCGCGATCACGGTCGGCGCCACCACCGAGGCCGATGCCCGGGCCTATTTCTCGAACTACGGGCCCTGCGTCGATCTCTTCGCCCCCGGTGCCGCGATCCTGTCCGCCGGCGCAGAGTCGGACACGGCCGCGGTCACCCTGAGTGGCACCTCCATGGCCGCGCCGCATGTCGCCGGCGCGATCGCGCTCTACCTGCAGGACAATCCCGGGGCCACCCCGACGGACATCGCGACCTTCGTCACCACCAACGCCACCGCGGGCGCCTTGACGGAGATCGTCCTGGGCTCCCCGAACCGTCTCCTGTTCACTGCCGAAGCCGACCGCACCCAACTGGCGGTGCAGACCGCCGGGCTGGGGGCCGTCACCAGCACGCCCGCCGGCATTGACTGCGGCGCCACCTGCGCCGCCAGTTTCGACCGCGACGCCGCCGTGGAGCTGATTCCCACCCCGGGCCCGGACTGGTCCTTCGCCGGCTGGGGGGCGGATTGCGCGGGCACGAGCGCCACCTGCACCCTGGTGATGGATGCGGTCAAAACCGTCGCGGCAACCTTTGTCGACGCCAACGGCGACAGCGAGCGTTTTCCGGCGGGCGGGACCTGGCCCGCGGGGTGGCTGACCCCGGACGAATCCGCGGCCGCCTGGGAGGTCGTCGCCACGCCGGTGAGCGAGGGCCAGACCAGCCTGCAATCCGGGGCGATCACCGCCGGGCAGATGACCCTCCTGCGCCTGGAGGACTATTTCGCTGCCGGGGAGGTGACCTTCGACTGGACAGTCTCCAGCGAAACCGGCTGGGATTGGCTGGCGTTTTACATTGACGGCCAGCTGAAAAATGCCATCTCCGGGTGCGCGGTGTGGTCCCCGCTTTGCTGGCAACCCCAGCGCTTCCCGCTGACGGCGGGTCACCACGTCCTCGAATGGGCCTACCAGAAGGACGGCAATACCGATCTGGGCCGCGATGCGGGCTGGCTGGACAACGTCGCCCTGCCCGCCCGCGTGGCGCCGCCGCCGAACGCACCGCCCCAGGCGGCCGCGGGCGGCCCCTACACCGTCAGCGCCGGGGAAGCCGTGACCTTGGACGGGCGGGCCTCGCGGGACCCCGACGGCACGCTCGTTACCTACGCCTGGGACTTTGGCGACGGCGCCTCCGGCACGGGCGTCACCCCCACCCATGTGTACGCCCACGCCGGCAGCTACAGCGTCACCCTGACCGTCACCGATGATCGCGGCGCCAGCGATCGCAGCACCTCCCTCGTCACCGTGACCCCGCCGCAACAGGTGTTGTTCTTCGATGGCTTCGAGCAGGGACAGTGGAACAATCTCTGGGTCAGCGACGGGCAAAATGCCTGGTTTGCCTCCACCCAACGGGCGGCCGATGGCTGGCGCTCGGCGGAGGTCGATGGGGTGGCCAAGGACGCGACCCTGACCTCCCGGTCCATCCCCCTGCAGGGGGCGCGGGAAGCGACCATCACGTTTGAGTGGTACATCGAAGCCGGGCTGGATGCGGGTGAATACCTGGCCTTTGATCTGTCGCTGGATGACGGGCGCAGCTGGTGGGAACAGGCGCGTTTGCGCGGTAACGTCGATCCCGAGAATCAGACCCTGGTGGCCAACATCCCGCTCACCGGGTTAGCCTCCAATGACGTCCTCCGCCTGCGCTTCCGCGGCACCATGTCCGCGGGGGATGAAGACGCGAACGTCGATATCGTCCGGGTCGTGGCGCCGTTGCCGGACCCGGACGCCGGCGTTCCGCCCACCGCCGCGGCGGGCGGGCCCTATACCGGGATCGAGCAGGAACCGATCACGTTCTCGGCCGCCGCCTCCAGTGACCCGGATGGCATGATCGTCAGCTATGAATGGAGCTTTGGCGATGGCACGACTGGCAGTGGCGTCGCCCCCACGCATACCTACCTGACCGCGGGCGACTACAGCGTCGGCCTGCTGGTCGAGGATGACGCCGGTAACCGCACCCGCGCCTGGACCACGGTCACCGTCACCGTGCCGCCGGGCACCCCGGTCGAGCTCTGGACCGACAGCTTCGAAAACGGACGCTGGAACGGCCTCTGGGAACAGGACAGCCAGAACGATTGGCTGATCACCACCCAACGCGCCACCGCCGGCCGCGCCGCCGCCGAAGTGGATGGCCTGGCGACCGATGCCACGCTCACCTCGGTCCCGATCGACCTGCAGGGCAGCCGCCGCGCGGTGATCGCCTTCGCCTGGCTGATCGAGGGGAGCTTCGATGCCGGCGAATACCTGGCCTTTGACGCGTCGCTGGATGGGGGCGCGACCTGGCGCGAATACGCCCGGCTCAGCCCCGAACAGAGTCCCCGCGACCAGTGGCAGACGCCGGTGATCGAACTCACCGATCTCGCGAGCAATGACCAGCTGCGGTTACGGTTCCGCGCCCGGGCCTCCGCGGCGGACGAAGATGCGAATATCGACGCGGTGCGGGTGCTGATCGTGCCGCGGCAGCCGGCGGATGGCGCCCCCCCGGTGGCGGACCCGGGCGGCCCCTATCGCGGGGAAGCCGGCCGGCCCCTGGAGTTTGACGCCCGCGTCTCGTCTGACCCCGATGGGCAGGTCGTTGGCTATCACTGGGACTTTGGGGACGGGGAGACCGCCCTCGGGCCCCAGCCGACGCACGTCTACGCCGCTCATGGTCATTACACCGCCATACTCACCGTCACCGACGACCAGGGCAACAAAACCCGCCGCACCGTGGCCGTGACGGTCACGATCCCGCCCGGGGTCGTGACCACGCTCTTCAGCGACCAATTTGAGCAGGGACAATGGGCTGGATTATGGGAGGAGGATCCCCAGGACGCCTGGGCCACCACCTATGAGCGGCGCACCAGCGGCGCCTGGTCGGCGATGGTCGACGGTCCGGCGGTGGATGCCACCCTGACGTCGCCGCCGATCGAGCTCCTCGGCGCCACCCAGGTCCGCGTCACCCTTGACTGGTACCTTGAAGCGGCGTGGGATGCCGGAGAGTATCTGGCCGTGGATGTCTCGCGCGATGACGGCCGGACCTGGACGCCAGCGGCGACCCTCCAGGGCGATAGCGCGGACGAAGGACGCTGGGTGCGGGCGGCGATCGACGTGGCGGCGTTGCCGGCCGAGGCGGTGCTGCGTCTCCGCCTCCGCGCCACGGTATCGGCCTGGAATGAGGACGCCAACGTCGATACGCTCGCGGTGACAACCTACTGACCTGACGCCCCGGCTAGCCGACGGTTGGCCGGGGTCCCGCGGGGTCGGGAGTTACGGTGGGGGATGCGGCGCGGGCGGAGACCGGGGCGGGGCACTCCGGTGCCAGGGCGTGGTGCCGCTGATTTGCAACTCAGGCTCAGCGGCCGGCCTCACTCGGCCCACGGCTTATGCGGGTGGGCGAACGGCTAAGAGTAACACCGGGCCCGGCGCGAATTAAGCCCCTTGCACGCCGGTGACGTCGGCGGCGCTGCGGGCGTTACCCGGGCTCACCGTCGCCAGCGGCTCCGGGCCATAACGGAGCGGTTCATCGAAATCGTGACTGAGCATATCCGCCCAGTTGCGCGGCGCGCCGGGCTTGATCCGCCCGGCGGCATAGGCCGCGTCCCAGGCCAGGCGATGCCGCAACACCTGATGCAGATCCCACAGCGTATCGGCCTCGTCCCCATGGCCAATGCGGAAGGATTCGTTCGGCGCCAGTCCCATGGCGGGTTTCACCAGATCCTCGATGGCCCGCATCCGCTCCCAGGTGTAAATCGGCGTCCCGTGCCGATCGCGACAGAAGCGGAGCACGTCCCCCACCTGGCCCAGCGCGGCCCGGGCGCAGGTTTCGCAGGCGGCATCGATCAGGCGGAGCTGCCGCTCGGTGAGCGTTAGCGTATAGGTTGGCTCCATGGCTCTCTCCGGTGCCGGCGGTTACGCGCGGGCAAGGGGATGATCACGCGGCACGGTGAAACCCGCGGCATGCGGGTGGCCGCCGCCCCCGTACTGCTCGGCAATGCGCGCCACATCCAGTCCGTCGGGGGCGGAACGGAGGCTGAAGCGCCGCCCGTCAGGCCCATCGACATAGCAGGCGGCAAACGGTTCGCCCTGGCTCATGAGATGGCCGGCGTCGCTGGCCAGGGCCGGCGGGAGGTTCGCCACCGGGACCGCCAGGCCCCCGATGGTCAGGCGCCGTTGGCAGCGCGGCAGGAGCGTGGCGAGGTCCGTGCGCCGCTGCCGCTCGAGGACGGTCCCCTCGGTGACCAGCCGCGCCAGGGCGCCGGGATCGTGCAGGAAGCCCGCCCACAGGTCAAAGTCGGCGGGGTAGGACATGAGGGCCGCCTGAATCTCCCGGGTGCCGGGCAGTGCAAAGCGCCACAGATCACGGTCCTGGATGTGACGAATCAGCGGCGGGGGATCGGCGGCATGGAAATACTCCCAGGCCAGCATCGCCCCACTTTTGTCCAGGTCGAACACCGTCTGCACATTGGCCGGCAAGTCGACCAGCTCCTCGACAGCCGAGCGATGATGATCCAACACGACCAGGCGGCGCGCCTGGGCGGCCAGACGCAGCAACACCTCGCGCTTGTAGGAAAAGTCGACCAGCAAGACCTCCCGTCCCGCGACATCCGGGGGGGCGTCACCGTAGACGCCGGGATGAAAGTCCACGGCCGCCGCGCCCAGGGCCTGGTGGACGACGGTGGCCGCCCCGAAGCCGTCGGCGCAGTGGGCGTGGTAGATGCAAAGGGTCTTGGCCATCTCACCGCCCACGCGTCGGTGACCAGCCCTGCAAGGGGTCATCCCAGCCTTCGTGCGCGGCACGATCGTCGTCGAAGACCAGGACGCCGCCGGTCTGGTACTCCGTGACCCGGGTCTCGAAGAAATTCTTCTCCTTCTTCAGTTCCATCTGTTCCGACATCCAGGGAAAGGCGTGATAGGCGTCGTGAAACGGCTGCGGCAGCCCCACGGAGCCCAGGCGCATGTTGGCGAAGAATTTCGCGGTCGCCAGATGCTCCGGGGCGGAGTAGCCGAGAATCGGCCCGTCCTTGAGGCAATAGGCGATGTATTCGCCTTCCAGCGCCAGGGCGCGCTGCGTGTCGTGGGTGATGGTGGCTACCAGCTCCGCGGTCAGCGCGTCCGGGTATTGCGCCATGAATTCACGAATCAGCGCCACGCCGAAGCCGATGTGTTGCGATTCGTCGCGGGCAATATAGGCGAACTGTTCCGCCCCACCCCGAAAGCGCCCCAGCCGGGCCAGCTGCTGGACCGGGCCGAGCAACGACACCCAGAACCAGACGCCCTCGAAGATCAGGAACCAGAACACCAGGGCGCGCAGCAGGGCTTGCTGGTTTTCCAGGTCGTCGGCGAAGACCTCGGTCACGGACCAGCGATTCGCCAGGGCCGTGCCCAACGCTTCCAGCACCGGCGCGGACATTGCCTGCGCCATTTCCACCCGCGCCTTCATCGCCGGCACCACCTTCCAGGTGTCGTAGATGGTCAGGGGGATGCCCAAATTTTCGATGACGTAGCGGTAGCTGCGGGTATGCAGCCCTTCCTCCCACACCAGGCGCTTGAAGAAATGCCGGATCTCGGCGGGCTGGAACACGGAGAGGAAGGTCTCCGCCGCGTCATCGCCGCGCTCGATGTCGAAGGTGGTGAGTTGGGCCATCACCGCTTCAAACAAATGCTGATGGCGCGGGTCCAGCGCCAGATCCTTGTAATCGGCCACATCCGGCCCGACCGCGATCTCCTCGGGCGCCCAGTTATTGTTTTCCTGGGCGCGGGCCATGGTCCAGGCCCATTCGTAGGCGAACGGCTCCAACTGATAGGAGTCACAGGGGCCAAGCAGCGGTTTATGGGTGAGCGACATCACAAACTCCAGCGTCGTGCCCGGTAGCCAAGCGCCGCGCGCCAATCTGGTCAAGGGAAGCGGGACCCGGGGGGCGGGTCCCGCGACGAGGCGCCACCCGGTCGCGGCTTAAGCCGGGGGGTTCAGCCGCTCCCGCAGCTTTTTGCCGGGCAGGAATTTCACGCCGTGGCGGGCCGGAAAGACCATCGCGACGCCCGTCCGCGGATTGCGGCCCTGACGCTCCTCCCGCACGACCGGCTTCAGCTTGCCCAGTCCCGGCAGCACCACCTCGTTGCCGTGCCGCAACACGGCGCCAATATGCTCACTGGCGGCGTGCAAGAGTTCCCGCACCCGGGTCCGCGGCAGGCCGGTATCCAGCGCCAGCGTTGCGATCAATTCACTTTCAGTCATCGTAAAGCCCTCCGGTCAAAAGGATGTGAGTTGGATTAGTTCAACGACGACGCGCCGTCGCTTTCATCCGTGAACGAAAAATATTCGTGCACCTCAAGCAGGATGCCACTATGGATCGCCTCCTGGATCCGCTCCGGGCTGGGCGTGCTCGTGTGCTTGAAGGCGCGCCGCCAGCCCGCGCGTGAACCCGACAGCACGCACCGCGCCATGAGTTTGCGGGCATTCACCGGGGTTTCATCCAGGGAGATAAATTCGAGGATTTCGACCATCACCACCGGGACGAGTTTGGCCAGAAACCGGCGCTGGAATTGGTCGGGAAACTCAGAGAAGGAAATCTTGCCCAGGGTTTTGCGCCAGGTCTTGCCGATCCCCAGGGCGACGGCCTCAGACAGCACCCGGTAGGTATCAACTCTCATCCGTCCCCTCCATTGCTCGCCGGCGCACGACCTTGCGCGCCTGGACGGCCGGGAGATGGGCCCGGGAGCGCGCGACGCAGGCGCGACAGCGCCATTGGTTGTTCCGCTTTTCGCCCCGCTGCGCCAGCGTATGGTACTGGCAACACGACGGGCAAAAAAAATCTCCGGTGATGCTCATGCGGTTTCCCCGCCGCCGGTGGATCGGGGACGGTCGCTGGCCTGGACACGAGGCCGCGTCCGTGCGTGCCCGGTCGCGCTGGCGGGCACCCCCGGGACCGCGCGCCCCGGTGCACCCTGGCGACTGCCGGGGCTGGCGCTCAAGGGGCGTCCTCGCGCTCCAGGCCGCTCGCCCAATCGCGGACCATGGCGGCTGCGCCCTGCAGTTCCAGCCCATGGGTGACCCAGCGGCGATGCGTGGGAAAGCGCTGCAGGACCACAGCGGCCTGCTCCATGTCAGCGCCCAGGCGCCGCAGGGTGGCGGCCAGCGTGACCACCTGTTCGCGCGAGGGGCCGTCCGGGCAGGGTTCAGCGACCATCGTCGGCCACCCGCTCACGCCAGCACTGCCAGGTGCGATACGCCTCCTCCGGCGAGGCATAGCGATGCTGCCCATACCACTCGGGCGTCCGCGCGCTACTGCTGGGGACAGGCTCCCGATTCCATTCCAGGGCCCGCGACAAGCACAACCCATTGCAGCGCACCGCCCACTGCTCGTCCGCCGCGCCCAGGGGGGAGACCCGTTCAATGCGATCCAGACCATAATACGATTCGGGCAGGAGATAACTGCCCACGGGAAGGTTGATTGCCATCAGCACCTCTAAAAAACACTCCCAACCCTGCCGCGCACCCACGCTTCGCGCCGCAAAGCGCGCATCACGCGGGCGAGCGCCGCCTGCTTATCCGGCGCGATAGGCGGCGTCGAATCGCGATCGACGCCGGCCGATTAGCCAGGAATCCAACGGTGAGCGATGGCAGGTAAGGAGAAACCTTGCCGCAGAATAACACGTGCTAGAGCTGAGGACAAAAGCCGGTACGACGGGTCCTGCGCCACGGTAAACAGGTGTCGGGAATCCCGTGGATCGCGCCGCGTTGCGCCCGGGAAAAAGGGTCGTGTGACGGGGCATGGTGTCATCAGTATAGCCGTAGTTTTAGTTAGCTACCCACCCCGATTGCGGTGGCGGATAGCCGGTGATATTCGGGTCGGGAGGCGAGTGGACATCAACTTGTATACGGGGCTAACGCGTTCTCATGTACCATTACCGACTCAGAAACCCGCCGCTTGCGGCAAGGGGGCGTGGCCGGGGTCCTTGAGCGCCACGGCGGCCAGCCCCGTTCGCCGCCGCCCCGGCAGCCCACCCGCGCCACCGGCCCGGCGGCGTCCCGGTCAATTCGCTCGCGGGGTGACGTAACACCATGACTGAATTAGTTATTGCGGAAAAGCCCAGCGTCGCCCGCGACATCGCCCGGGTCCTGGGCGCCCATACCCGCGGCGACGGGTGCCTGCGCGGCAATGGCTGGTGCATCACCTGGGCGCTCGGTCACCTGGTGCACTTTGCCGAGCCGGATGATTACGGCAGCGCGTGGGCGGCGCGCTGGAGCATGGCGCAGCTCCCCATGGTGCCAGAGCACTGGCGCCTGACCACCGATCCGCGTACCGCGTCCCAGTTCAAGATCGTCAAGGCGCTCCTGCTCGACCGCGCCATCAGCGGGGTCATCTGCGCCACGGATGCCGGGCGGGAAGGCGAATTAATCTTCCGGCTGATCGCCGAGCAGGCGGGGTGCCGCAAGCCCGTGCGCCGGCTCTGGATTTCGAGCCTGACGGACGAAGCCATCCGCGACGGTTTCGCCCGGTTACGGCCGGGTCAAGACTATGAGGCCCTCGCCGCCGCCGCCCGGGCGCGCGCTCAGGCGGATTGGCTGGTAGGCATGAACCTCACGCGGGCCTACACGGTCCACAACCGGGTGCTGTGCACCATCGGGCGAGTCCAGACCCCCACGCTGGCCCTGATCGTGGCGCGCGACGCCACCATTGCCAATTTCACCAAGGCCTTCTTTTACGAGCTCGTGGCCCGGCTGGCGGAAGGCTTTGAGGCCACCTATGTCGAAGACGGCGAAAGCCGCCTCGATACCCGGGAATATGCCGACCGCCGGCAACGCGAGATCAGCCAGGCTATCGCCCCCCAGCAACTGGGCACCGTGGTCAAGATCGAGCGGAAGGTGCGCACCAACCATCCGCCCCCCCTGTATGACCTGACCACCCTGCAGCGCGAGGCCAATCGCCGCTTCGGCTTTACCGCCGCCAAGGTGCTGGAGCTGGCCCAGGCCCTGTATGAAACGCACAAGCTCATCAGCTATCCCCGCACCGAAAGCCACCATCTCGGTACGGATATGCTCCCGCAACTGCCGAAGATCCTGGCGGCGGTGACCCATCCGTGCGCGGCGGACGCGCGCCAGCGCCTCGCCGCGGGTCACACCCTGGGCAAAGCGTACGTCGATACCACCAAGCTGACGGACCATCACGCCATCATCCCCACGGCCAAGAGCCCGCCCGCCCAGCTCCCTGAGCCCCTGCAACAGATTTACGCGTTGGTCGCCACCCGGTTTGTGGCGATCTTCCTCCCCCCCCAGCGGGTCGAGGAAACGCTGGTCACCCTGGCGATCGGCGGCGCCACCTTCGTCGCCAAGGGTGCGGTGGAACTGGACCCGGGCTGGAAGCGCGCCGAGGTGCGCCGATCGGCGCCCGCGGGGGCGGCGCCCGACGGGGAGGGTGGGGGTGAATCCGGGCCAACGGCGCTGCCACCGTTGCGCGAACAACAGAGCGTCACCGTGGACGCGCTCGAGGTGCGCGAAAAAGAGACGCAGCCTCCGCGGCCCTATGACGACGCCTCCCTGCTCAGCGCGATGAAAAATGCCGGGCGAACGCTGGATGACGATGCCTTGGCCGCGGCCATGAAAGGGTCTGGACTGGGCACCCCGGCGACCCGCGCGGAAACGATCGAAAAGCTGGTCCGGACGGGTTATGTGGAGCGCCAGCGCAAACAACTGCGGGCCACGGAGAAGGGGCGGGCGCTCATTGGGTTGGTGGCGGAGGAATTGCGCAGTGTCGAACTGACCGCCGCCTGGGAGCAACGCCTCAAGGACATTGAGCAGGGTAACGCCAATGCCGCGTCCTTCTACCAGGACATTTGTCAGTTCGTCACCGCCCTGATTCCGCGGGTCAGCCAGGGCGCGGTGATGCCCGCGGCCCAAGTCGAGGCGGCCCGTGCCAAGACCGGCAAGGGCAGGTCGGCCGGCAGGCGGCAGGGCGGCAAGTCCGGGCGCCCGGCCAGCGGCGCGGGACAGGCGTCAGCCGACGCCCTGTTAAGCGGGACGGCGCTCTCACGATGTCCAATCTGTCAGCAGGGCGAGATCACGGCCACGGACAAAGCCATCGGTTGCAGCCGCTGGCGCGAGGGCTGTGGGTTCACGGTGTGGAAAACCATCGCCGGACACGTCTTAAGCCCGGAAGAACTGCAGACCCTGCTGACGCGCGGCTATACGGACCCAATTGAGGGGCTGCGCGCGAAATCCGGTCGTACCTTTCGTGCCGCCGTGCGACTGGATGCCAGCGGGAAGACGGTCTTTGCCTTCCCGCCCGCCGCGGGCGATCACCCGGAACCGGCGTTACCGCCCGCTCACAACGGGATGGCGCCGGTGACCGGGCTGCCACCGACGGCGGCGGGGCTCAAGGCCGCTCCGGTGCCCTGTCCCTTGTGTCACCAAGGGGTGTTAATCGAGGGCCGCTCAGCCTTTGGCTGTGGCCGCTGGCGCGAGGGTTGCACGTTCGTCATTCCCAAGACACTGGACGGGCAGGTGGTGACCGACCCCCAGTTGCGCGCCCTGGCGAGAGAGGGGCGTTCACCGCTCGGCGTCGATGCGGCGGGTCATGAGCGCTGGCTGGCGCTGGACCCCGCCGGACGGGTGGTGGTGAGGACGAAATAACCCGGCGGCGAGGCACGTTCGGCCGCGCATCTGTACCCTTATTTAAGCGGGTTAAAAAGTCTTCATCGTGCTAGGACCAAAAAAGCGGCCGTGACAGGGCGCAAAAGCACATAACCGATTGATCAGGAATCTATCAACAGGTGCTGTGGATAAGTCTGTAGACAAGCGGGCACCAACGCCCCCCAAGGCCGCCACAGATAAGGACCGGTGCGGTTATGGCCAGATTCTGCACAGTTCACCCTGCGCTGCCGCTCCGGCCCGGCAAGCGCCAAGCACAACGGGGACGGAGTGGTTAAACCGGCCATCACCCTTCGTCGCGGGTATCCCTGACCCACACCCGCGCCGGGCGGTTGGGTTCGCACTGCACCGGGCGCCTTGCTGGCGCGTGGCGCCGCAGGAAGCGCCGTCCTTCAGGGCGGGCAGGCTGTCAATACCGCACCAGAAGGACGGGACGCTGAACCGGCGAAGGGGGCCGGCAGTTCTGCCGCACCCGGCGGGGTCACGGCCGGGCATGATGCTCGCGACCGGCAAGGGCGTGGAACCGGATGCCCAACAAGCCCCCGTGGTGTCAGCAGGCCGCCTGACAAGGCAATGCGCAAGCGCCCCCAACTCGTGGAGGTCTATGCCGAGGGGATCGGGATGAACTGGTAGCAGCCCGCTGGTGCCGCTTGGCGGCCGTCTATGGCACTGGAAGCAAGGTCCCGCGGAAGCACGCCAATGAGGCCGCGCGTTTTATCAACGCGGCGCTGGAACAGGATGTGGCCGCGTCCGTCGCCACCCAGATGGCGTTGAATGCGGAGATTAACCTCAGGCTGTAGTTCCGGCTACCGTAGCGACGAGGGAACGGTTTAGGGCATCGGTCCCTATTGGGCATGCGTCCTGATGGAGCCCCAGCAGCCCCGGCTTAAGCCAGAGGGTAGGCTGAGGTGAGATAGCACCAGAACGTACGCCTGAGCCAGATCGGTGAGCGAGCACCCCCGCCCGCGGGCGTACCCAAGCGGAGCAGCGGGCACGCGGGCTGATCGCCCGGCGTGCGCCCCATCCCGTGCCTTGCGACAGGCGATCCGCACGTTTGCTGGCGGTCACCATCAAGGGGCGATTGGGAGGTTATCGCGTGCTGCTTGTGCCTTCGCTAACATATCTGTTTCCGCCACCCCTGCCCCAACCCCTCCGTGCACGCGAGGAGGACAGTAGCGGCCTCCTGCGGGCGGTGCCGGTTTTTCGACAAATAGCGTCAGGTTCGCGGCCCGAGCGCATTGATCGCTCAGCGGCGCTAAACTAGCTCGTTCGTCTCCTCCACCCTGAAGAGTTTGCCTGAAAGAGACTGATTGACGCAGCGAAAGGTGGAAAACGGCACCGTTAATATCGGGCCACCAATGCCGACTCCGGGGCCTTACTCCGCTCAGGCGATGTAAGCGCGTGATCAGGTAGACTCCCGCTAACAAGTCATAGGGTCTCCTCGCCGCCATGAGATAGTGGCAAAGGCGTTAATGACAGCGCATTTTACACCACAAGATCATCAGCTAATTTCCAATCTGCATAATTAGAGAATCCAACAAGAGAATAAGCGACGGCGCAATCAATGAAAGAGAAGATAACAGCCAGAGAGCCAGGTAATGCGCTACAATGCATTCAGTATGACCTCTTCACCTCATTTTTTGGCGAGGCTGGAGAGCTCTCTAACGCCATCGAACTGTGGGATGGGATACCAAAATATTCAGTCACGGCGCGCACTCAGAATGCCTTACGAAATGCTGAAAAAAGACTTCCAGTTTTCGAGCGCCGTTTTGTCTTCGCAACAAGGTGTAATGGGCGTCGCATTGAAACATCCTGTCGCGTCACAATCCAGCCCGCATCAGTCAAAACAGAAAGTGGGTATGTTGATTATTATCCCAGCGTTGATGAAGAGTTAGTAGAAGAGGTTATCCGAAAAATATTTGCAGACCAACGGTGCGGCCAGCATGACCCCAACAACTCCGAAAGCTGGGTGCGATTCTCTGTACAAATGATCCGTAAAGAACTGAAAGAAAGAGGGAAAACCAGAAATCTCAACGAAATTAAACGATCTATCGATATCTTATCAAGAACGCATATCGCGCTTTATCTTGACGAATCCCCAGATCCGGTTTACTCGGCGCCAATCCTGTCTGATATTACACGGGTTAACCGCGCAGAGTATCTCGAAGACACATCATTGACATGGATTGCTCGTTTACCTGCTTTAATATCAAAAAGCATCAACGAGCTGTCCTATCGTCAGATCAACTACAGCATACAAATGTCCCTCTGCAGTCAACTTGCGAGATGGCTGCACAAAAGATTGTCTCTGAACTACACAAATGCCAGCCTTATGGATCATTATGAAATTCTATTCAGCACGATAAAGCGCGATAGCGGTCTCTTGAATTATGCGCGTGAATCAGCCAACTACAAAACGCTCGAAGAAGCTTTGGATGAGTTAAAAAAAACCAATGTACTTGTTTCATGGGAGCGCATCGCAGAAAACCGACAGGGCCGAAAAATAATTGATGTTAAATACAGGTTCTGCGCGCACATTGATTTTGTTGCCACCACAAAAGCTGCTAATGCAAGGTTAAAACAATCCCGTGACATCCTGTCAGATATTCCGATCGGAAAGTTGATTAAAAAAGACCTTCGGATTGGACCCTAGCCGTTATGCGGACCGCCCGCGACGAAGAATCTCAGGCCCGCCGCTGCCGCGTCCGCGTGGTAGGTAGAAGATGCAATCGCCGGACCAGGGGCTTCCTGAGGTGGTAGGTAGACGGTGCAATCGCCGCTCCGGGCGCCGGTCTGAGGTGGTAGGTAGAAGATGCAACAGGCATAAGTGACCGACTTGCCGGGAGAAAATCAGTCCCGAACCCGCTTCCGGGTGGTAGGTAGAGGGTGCAATCGCCGGACCAGGGGCTTCCTGAGGTGGTAGGTAGACGGTGCAATCGCCGCCCCGGGCGCCTGTCTGGGGTGGTAGGTAGAAGATGCAACAG
>JAGVUH010000259.1 GCA_019136395.1 Gammaproteobacteria bacterium | reverse complement strand
CGGGCGTTCCAGCCCTGGCCCCGATATTTGAGATCGGCGCGGCGCTCGATATTGCGCAGACTGGTCAGCTCCAGGCTATTGCCGAAGTCCTCCAGATATTGCTTGTCGGACACATCCTGGAAGCGAATGAAGGAAGACCAGCCTCCCCCATAGTTGCCCTGGTGAAGCAGGCGCAGGGCGCCCCGAGCCTGGTTGTCGTATTCCTGGTCGCTGGGGATACCCTCGGCGAAGATATTCAGGGATTGGCCCGGCGCCAGGTATCGGAACTCCCCGCCAATCAAAATCCCGCGCTTGCTCATCACCGTCGGGGTCAGGGTCGCGTCCATGTTGGGCGCGATATTGAAATAGTAAGGGGTGCTGAGCTGGAAACCGGAGCGGTTGGAACTGCCGATGGTCGGCATGAGAAAGCCGCTCTTGCGCCGGTCGTCGATGGGAAAAGAGAGGTAAGGCGAATAGAGCACGGGCACGCCCAGGACCCGCAGTTTGGCATCCCGGGCAATGCCTTGGCCTTCTACCTGGTCGATATCGAGCTTGGCCGCCGCCAGTTCCCAGTCACGTCGTCCCGGGGGGCAGGGGGTGAAGACGATGTCCTCGTAGTGGGTCTTGCCCTCCGTTAGCAGGTCTGCCCGGGCGGCGGTGCCCCGGGCGTTGAGGGGGCCGGTGAAACGGTAGCGGGGGGCCTGGATCTGGCCCTCGTTGGTCTTGAGATTGAGGGTGCCGCTGGTGCCGAGGACGCGCACTCCCGGTTGCGACAGAAACAAATCCCCCGTGGCCGAGAGCTCCTCGCTGGGGACGGCATAGCTCATTGAATCGGCCCGCACCTGGCGGCTCCCCTGGCGCAGATCGATCTGGCCCTCCAGGCGCAACACCTCGGTGTTGCGGTCGTAGCCCAGATCGTCGGCCTCGATGGCCACGGGCTCCTGATTGCCCGGCGGGGGGGGCAAGGGGGCGGGACCAAGTCGGGCGGGCCGCAGGCCGCAATAGTCCCAGTCCAGGCCCGCTTCCAGGGGATCGGTCGCCGCCGCGAGGCCAGTTCTGGCCACCAGCGATAGAAAGAGCAGGACAAGGGGGCGGAGGTTGGGCACGATACCGATTCTTGGGGAGGGACCTGGGGGCTGATCGCTGGCGGTGGCGGCGTGACGGGCCGTTAGAGCTAGCGCTGGCTCTGGCGCCGGGATCGACAGGGAGAGGGCGAAGAAACCCGGGAATGAGCCATTCTAACGGCTTAGCCTTCTGGTCGGAAATTCCCTTTGGTCCCCCATTCACCTTGGCCCACAATGCGCCCCGTCCCAAGCCCCGCCGGCAGCGGCGGGGGCTCCAACCTTCAGGAGAGCGTCATGTCCGCGCGGCGTGCCTTATTGGAGGACTGGCTCAAGGCCGTCCTCGACCTTAGTGAAATCAACATGACGCCGGCCTCCGGCGATGCCAGTTTTCGCCATTACTGGCGGCTGGCCCTGGACGGCCAGACCTTGATCGCCATGGATGCCCCTCCCGAGACGGAGGATACCGAACGCTTTGTCCGCATCGCCGGAGACTGGCGCGCCCTGGGGTTGCGCACCCCGGCGATTCATGCGCGGGATGCCAACCAGGGCTTTGTCCTGCTCGAGGATTTTGGCCGGCGGCATTACCTGGATGCCCTGCATGAGGCCAGCGCTGATCGGCTCTATGGGGATGCCCTCGGTGCCTTGGCCATCATCCAGGCCTGCGCCCCCACCGCGGACCTGACCGCCTATGACGCCCCTTTCCTGCGCCGGGAGCTGGACCTCTTCCGCCACTGGCTGGTGGAGGGCTATCTGGGCCTGACCTTGTCATCCGACGAGGAAAAGGACCTGGAGGAAGGCCTGGCGCTGTTGATCGCCAGCGCCCTGGAACAGCCCCAGGTCTGTGTCCACCGCGACTTTCACTCCCGCAACCTGATGATCACCCCCTCGCCCTCGCCGGGGATCCTCGATTTTCAGGACGCGGTGGCGGGGCCGGTGACCTACGACCTGGTCTCCCTGCTGCGGGACTGTTACATCGCCTGGCCCCGGGCCCGGGTGGAGGAATGGGCCTGGGGTTACTATGGCCTGGCGGTCCAGTCCGGGATTCTGAGACCGGAACAGGAGGTCGACTTCCTCCGCTGGTTCGACCTCATGGGGGTTCAGCGCCACCTCAAGGCTAGCGGCATCTTCTCTCGGCTCCTGCTCCGGGACGGCAAACCCGGCTACCTGGGAGACATCCCCCGCACCCTGAATTACGTGCTGGAGGTGGCCCCGGCCTATGCCCCCCTGCGCGGGTTGGCGGAACTCATCGCCGGACGGGTCCTGCCGGCCCTCAGCCTGGCGACCAGTCGCACCGCGACGACATAGAGTCCGATACCGGCCCCATCGGCCAGCAGGTCCCAGCCCGAGGCCTGGCGAAAGGGCAGAAAGGACTGGACGGCCTCGATCAGCAGGCCATAAGCCATAAGGCTAACCCACTTTCCCCATCCCTGACCGGGCCCCGGGCCGGGAAAGGAGCGATCGGCCAGGGCGGCGAGGACCCCAAAGGCGAGGAGATGATTGAGCTTGTCATTGCCCGTGCCCGGGTCGCTGGCGAGGGGGGCGAAGGCCAGCACGGCGATGCCCACCAGGCAGCTGGCCAGGGCCAGGCGCGGCAGCACCAGCCGGGTCAACCCCGCTCCCGGGCGATGGCGCGGTGGCCGATGTCGCGCCGGCAAAAGCCATCCGCCCACTGGATCAGGTCCACGGCCTGGTAGGCCCGGGCCTGGGCCGCGCCGACTGTATCGCCTAGGGCGGTGACGCACAGGACCCGGCCGCCGCTGGTGAGGGTCTGGCCGTCCAACCGGGTGGTGCCGGCATGAAAGACCTTGGTGTCGGGGACCTGGGCCGCCGCCTCCAGGCCACTGATGACCTGGCCCTTCGCATAGGCGTCGGGATAGCCCCCGGCCGCCATCACCACCCCCAGGGCGGCGCGGGGGTCCCAGTCCGCCCGCATCTCGCCCAGGCGGCCGTCCAGGGCGGCCAGGCACAGGGCCACCAGGTCGGACTGGAGCCGCAGGAGGATGGGCTGGGTCTCCGGATCGCCGAAGCGGCAGTTATATTCCAACACCCGCGGGGTGCCGTCGGCGCCGATCATGAGGCCGGCGTAGAGGAAACCGGTGTAGGGCAGGCCCTCCACCGCCATCCCGGCCACCGTCGGCGCCATCACCTCGGCCATGATGCGCTCATGGAGTTCCGGAGTGACCACAGGCGCCGGGGAATAGGCGCCCATGCCGCCGGTGTTGGGGCCTTGGTCGCCGTCGTCCCGGGCCTTGTGGTCCTGGGAGCTGGCCATGGGTAGGATCTGGCCCTGGCCGACCAGGGCGATGAAGCTGGCCTCTTCGCCCTCGAGGAATTCCTCGATCACCACCCGGTGGCCGGCGGCGCCGAAGCGGTTGCCCGCCAGCATGTCGCGCACGGCCGCCTCCGCCGTGGCCAGGTCCTGGGCGAGGATGACGCCCTTGCCGGCGGCCAGGCCATCGGCCTTGACGACGATGGGGGCACCCACCCGGCGCAGGTAGGCCAGGGCCGGCTCCAGCTCGGTGAAGCTGCCGTAGGCTGCGGTGGGGATGCCGTGGCGCTGCAGAAAGTCCTTGGTGAAGGACTTGGAACCCTCCAGTTGAGCGGCGCCCTGACTGGGCCCGAAGCAGGGCAGTCCCGTGGCCTGGAAACGATCCACCAGCCCCGCCACCAGCGGCGCCTCGGGGCCGACGATGGTCAGGCCGACCTGCTTGTCCCGGGCGAAGGCCAGGAGGCCGTCGAGATCCTCGGCGGCGATGGCCACATTTTCGACCCCAGGCTCCAGCGCCGTGCCCCCGTTGCCGGGGGCGACGAAGACGGTGTCGGCCAGGGGCGACTGGGCGGCCTTCCAGGCCAGGGCATGCTCGCGGCCACCGCCGCCGATGATGAGGATGTTCATGTCAGAGAGCTCCGGTGGTCGGCAGCGTGGTCGGTAAGTGAGAGGGGAAGTCGCCTAGGGCCAGGTGCCAGTGGCGGGGGGGAACGAAACCCTTTTTGGTGTTAGCCCGGGGGCGGGGCATCGCCGGTATCATCATGTCCGACAGCACCTTAGCTTGACGCCGATAGCCATGAGCGGGCTCTGCGGCTCGCCAAGCCCACCTTGGTCAATCCTGGCCCGCCTCCCGGGTGAAACGGATGACCCCGCGTTGGCTGGCGCGGATGAAGTCCAGGATGGCTTCGGTCTCGGGGGCGGGAAATTCACCCCCCGCCCGTTCCAGGGCCACCTGGAGGGGAAGCCCGGAGCGAAAGAGCAGGCGGTAGACCGCCTTGATCAGGCGGCGTTGGGCCTGGCTGAAGCCGTTGCGCCGCAGACCCACCGTGTTCAGGCCAACGATGCGGGCGCGGTGGCCATCGGCGGTGACGTAGGGTGGCACGTCCTGGGGCACGCCACTGACCCCGGCAACCATGGCGTAGGCGCCCACGCGGCAGAACTGGTGCACCGCCACCTGGCCGGAGAGGAAGACGTGATGATCCAGCTCCACGTGCCCGGCCAGGGTGGCGCCATTGGCGAGGAGGTTGTGGTCGCCAAGCTGGCAATCATGGCCCACGTGGCTGAAGGCCATCAGATAATTGTGGCTGCCGATCCGCGTCCCCTGGTCCGTCTTGAGGCCATGGCTGACGTTGACGTTTTCCCGGAACTGGTTGTAATCACCAATGGTCAGGGGCTTGGCCTTGTCCGGGTGGTAGCTCAGGTCCTGGGGGGTGGAGCCCAGGGTGGCGCCGTGGCGGACGACGTTGCCCCGACCCAGGCGGGTGAGCCCGTAGATACGGCTATGACCTTCGATCAGGCAGTCCGGACCGATGATTGCCCCCGCCTCGATGAGGGCGTAGGGGCCGACGCGGCTGGATTCATGAACCATCGCGCCGGCTCAATGCCGGAAGTGGCGCATGCCGGTGAAGATCATGGCCATGCCATGCTCGTCGGCGGCGGCGATGGTCTCCTCGTCGCGCAGGGAGCCACCGGGCTGGATGACGGCGGTGATGCCCGCCGCCGCCGCCTGGTCGATCCCATCGCGGAAGGGGAAGAAGGCGTCGGAGGCCATGACCGCCCCCCGCACCGCCAGCCCAGCCTGTTCGGCCTTGATGACGGCGATGCGGGCTGAATTGACGCGGCTCATCTGCCCGGCGCCTACGCCGATGGTCATGCCGTCGCGTCCGTAGACGATGGCGTTGGACTTGACGAACTTGGCTACCCGCCAGGTAAAGAGCAGGTCGGTCAGTTCCGTCGCGCTGGGTTCGCGCCGGGTGACGGTGCGCAGGCCATCGTAGAGCGCCCGGTCGGCGTCCTGGACCAGCAGGCCCCCGTTGACACGCTTGAAATCCAGGCGCTGGCCTGACTCGCCGTCCCAGGGGCCACATTCCAGCACCCGGACGTTCTTTTTGGCCGCCAAGGCGTCCCGGGCCGCGGCGGAGACCCGCGGGGCGATGATCACCTCGACGAACTGGCGCTCGGCAATGGCACTGGCGGTGGCCGCGTCCAGTTCGCCGTTGACGGCGATGATGCCGCCGAAGGCGGATTCGGGATCGGTGCTGAAGGCCCGCTCGTAGGCCTCCAGCAGGCTGCCGCCCAGGGCGACGCCACAGGGGTTGGCGTGCTTGACGATCACGCAGGCCGGGGCCTCGGCGAACTGCTTGACGCACTCCAGGGCCGCGTCGGTGTCGGCGATGTTGTTGTAGGACAGTTCCTTGCCCTGGAGCTGGGTCGCGGTGGCGACGCTCGCCCCGGACAGGTCCGCCTCGGTGAAGAAGGCGGCCCCCTGGTGGGGGTTCTCGCCGTAGCGCATGGCCTGGCGCAGTCGGACCTGGAGATTCAGGGTCCGCGGGAAGGGCGCCGGCTCCCCGTCCGAGGCCTCTCCGGTCCCGGCTACCCGACGCCCCAGGTAATTGGCGATGGCGCCATCGTAACGGGCGGTGTGCTCGAAGGCCTTGACCGCCAGATCGAAGCGCAGGGCGTCCCCAACGGCCCCGCCCCGGGCCGCCATCTCCGTCAGGACCCGCTCATAGTCCGCTGCGTCCACCACCACGGAGACGGCGGCATGATTCTTGGCGGCGGCCCGCAGCAGGGTCGGGCCCCCGATGTCGATATTCTCGATGGCGGTGGCCAGGTCGCAGCCGGGCTTGGCCACCGTCGCCTCGAAGGGGTAGAGGTTGACCACCACCAGGTCGATGGGGTGGATACCGTTTTCCCGCATTACCAGATCGTCGATGCCCCGCCGGCCGAGGATGCCGCCATGGACCAGGGGGTGCAGGGTCTTGACCCGGCCGCCCATCATCTCCGGAAACCCGGTGTAATCCGAGACCTCGGAGACCGGGATCTCCTGTTCGGTCAGCAAGCTGGCGGTGCCACCCGTGGAGAGGATCTCGATCCCCCGCGCCGTCAGGGCACGGGCGAAGTCGACCAGGCCGGTCTTGTCGGAGACGCTGATGAGGGCGCGGCGAATGGGCTGCATAGATCTTGGGCCTCAAAAAAATTGCAGTGGGTGAAGCGGGACGCGCCTCGGCTAAGGGCATTGCCACTCTAGGGTTGAATTCGGCGGCTCAGCTGGCCTTTGGCGGGAGGATTCCCTGGATAGCCCGCCTTGGGAATGAAGACGCCATCCCGCGCCAACTGGCACGAGGTGGCAGGCCACACCCCTGAAATTGATAGTCTTTCCAGTGAATTTCACGCTAAGCACTCCCGCCATGGATCAACCCATACCGGGTGATGTGAGAAGGAAATCGAGAGGTAGCGGGGAAAATCCCTCGCGGTGGGCCTGGATCAGCGCCGGGGGCATGGGGCCAGAAATCAATCTTGAGCCGGGTGGAGGCTAGGGTCGGGCGCTTCATGGGAGTCGCCGTTCGGCTGCTGGTAAAGGGCCAGCTTCTTGCGCAAGGTGGTGCGGCTGAGTCCGAGCATGGCGGAGGCCCGGCTCTGGTTCCCTTGGGTGAAATCCAGGACCTCCTCGATCAGGGGCCGTTCGATTTCGCGCATGACCAAGCCGTGGAGGTCACCCCCCGCGTGATCGCCCAGATGGTGGAGATAGAAACGCACGGCGATGCGCACGCATTCGCACAAGGGCTCGGAACGGTCAAGGCGCTGCACGTAGAGACCGTCCAGGCTCAGGGTGGACGTCAGGCTGGGTTGCTGTGCCGTCAGGTGGTTCATGCCGCCTGCTGGTCCTCCGTTTGCCAACTCCCGAAGGCGCTCGCGGGGGAGGCCTCGATGAGGTTCACTTGTTCTTGCCGGCTCCCGGCACGATTGAAGACCTCCCGGAAGGCCGCCGCATCCCGCTGGCCCCGCAGGTACCAGCCCAGGTGTTTGCGGGCCATGCCCACGCCGGTGAGATCACCATAAAAGTCGTACAGGGCGTGCAGATGGTGGAGCAGGGTGGTTTTAACCCAGTCCGGATCGGGTCGGGGAAGATGGGCGCCCGTCGTCAGATAGTGGGCGATTTCCCGGAAGATCCAGGGACGCCCCAGGGCGGCCCGTCCGATCATGATAGCATCCGCCCCCGTATAGTTCAGCACGTAGCCGGCGCGTTCGGGGGAGTCGATGTCGCCATTGGCGATCAGCGGCAGGGGGGTTAGCTGGCGCAGGGCGCGCAGGGTGTCGTACTCCGCGCTGCCGGTAAAGCCACAGGCACGGGTGCGGCCATGGACGGTCAGGGCGGCGACGCCGCTCTCCCAGGCGATGCGGGCGATGCGCGGGGCGTTGCGTTCCTGCGGCGACCAGCCGGTACGGATCTTCAGGGTGACGGGGAGGGGGACCGCGGCCACCACGGCGGTCAGGATGCTGGCCACCAGGCGTTCGTCCCGCAGCAGGGCGGAGCCGGCAGCCTGGCGACAGACCTTTTTCGCCGGGCAGCCCATATTGATGTCGATGATGTCCGCGCCCAGGTCCTGGTTGCGCCGTGCCGCCTCCGCCAGGGCCCCGGGTTCGTTGCCCACGAGCTGGGCGACGATGGGCCCGGTCTCACCCTGGTGGTCGAGGCGGCGCTGGCTCTTGCGACGTGCCCAGAGACGGGGATCCGCGGCGACCATCTCGGATACGGCCAGCCCCGCCCCCAAGCGGCGGCACAGTTCG